>CALDFB010000183.1 GCA_937942365.1 uncultured Marinicella sp.
GCCCATTAAGATTCATATAAGTCAAATCTGATCAAACAAAAATCATAAGTGAGTTAT
Source organism: uncultured Marinicella sp. (assembly GCA_937942365.1). Classification (GTDB taxonomy): domain Bacteria; phylum Pseudomonadota; class Gammaproteobacteria; order Xanthomonadales; family Marinicellaceae; genus Marinicella. The sequence continues at coordinate 58 of CALDFB010000183.1, forward strand.
TGATTCAAAAGCAGCCTATTTAATATCCAAGCCCTTAAAAACAACAAACCCCTGAAAAAAACAGGGGTTTGTCATTAGTCTGACGTTGTAAAATAACAACGTCTTTTTAAAAAAGTTTTTTATTCAACGTTATAAACATTCAACTTCTATCTGCTTTGATCTGACCAAAAACCGCTGGTAAAATGACCGCACCTTTTCTTTAGATGTCAAAACAATCACATTCCCAATCAACACCAAAATAAAGCCCACAAAGGTGTTGGCTGTCCATATGAATCCTTCGAATATGCCACTTAAAATCACGGCAACTATTGGGAAAAGAACGATCAAATAGCTGGCTTTTTCGGGGCCTAGGTTTTTCAACAAAGAAAAATAACTGGCAAAAGCAATCACTGAACCAAATACAGCCAGGTACAACAATGAAAGCAGGTAACTTAACTCAAAAGAAAAGGTAAATTCAGCGCCACTGACAAGTGCAAATCCGGCCAAGCCAACCGAACCATAGAGCATCCCCCATGCATTGGTAGCAAAAATATTCATGCCTTCATTTGAATTCCTGACACTGGTCATGTTACCCAATGAAGCAATCACTGTACCAATCAATGCCAAACCCAAGCCCCAAAGTGATTCACTGCCCATATCTACAGACTGTAAATCATTCCAAAATAAAGCCACGATACCTGATACACCTAACACCGCGCCCAAATAAATCCGTAAGGCGATGGGTTGACCAAAAAACAATCGCGTATTCACTATGTTCATCAATAATAAGGTAGAGAATGCGATTGATGTCATGGCAGAAGTTAAGTAATTTTGGGCATAATAAAGCACCACATAATTAGCGCTGAAATTACCCAGAGCAAGTAGGGCTATAAAAATATGGTTCCGCGTTGAAAACTTCATAGGCACTTTCTTCCACCAGCAATAAACCCACATAATCACAGCAGCCAAAGCAAATCTATACGCCAAGGACACTTCCACAGCCACTGAACCTAACTGATACTCAATGGCTAGCCATGTTGAGCCCCAAATCAAAACAGTGGTTAAATATAAAATCTTATTTTTCATAGCGATCACCTTTAAAGGTTAAATTAATTAGTTGACAAGACTTCAGTTTAATGACAATCTGTATACTTAACAGATACAGATAAACTAAAAAATAACATATACAGATTAAATGTGATTTGGTAAGTAACTATGTCAAAGGCCATCAAAAGAAACAGTCAACAATACCTCTACCAACAAGTGATATCTATGGTTTTGGAAATGCAAGCCTCGGGCACTTTAAGACCAGGTGATAAGCTGCCTTCCTTAAGAAAACTCAGTCAACAACTGTCTTTGAGTATTCCCACCGTCAAATTGGCATATACCGAACTAGAAAGACAAAATGTGATCGTAGCCAAACCTAAATCTGGTTATTTCATGAAGCCAAACTTAAAACTACTGGACATACCCACCAGGGGAAAGTTGGGCCGCTCACCGACTCAAGTCAACAACCAAAGTTTGATAGAACAAGTCTATGAGGCACTGCACCTGCCAGATATGGTTTCCTTGGGCATAGCCAATCCCTCAAGCGCCCACCCATGTGATAAAGCGCTGGCTCGAATCATGCGCCAAGTCTTATCTAAAGCAGGTGCAAAAGCCATTTCTTATGCACCAACGACTGGGTATGCACCATTAAAAAGACAGCTGGCCTTGCGGTATTTTGACTATGGTTTGCAGTTAAATCCCGATGAAGTAATTGTCACCAATGGTGCGCAAGAAGCCTTATCAATTGCACTGCAATGTGTGGCTCGAAAAGGTGATGTAATTGCCATAGAGTCTCCAGCTTTTTTTGGTGTGCTTGAATTGATCGAATCCTTAGGAATGATGGCATTGGAAATTCCTGTGTGTTCTGATGACGGCATCTGGCTCACAGACTTGGTCACCGGCATCAACAAACATTCGATCAAAGCGTGCTTATTTTCAACTTCAATCAATAACCCAACCGGATCTTTTATGCCTGATGATAAAAGAAAAGAGCTGGTTGAGTTACTTGAATCACATAACATTCCATTGATCGAAGACGATGTCTATGGTGACCTTTATTTCACTAAAAACCGCGGTATTCCAGCTCAATGTTATGCCAAAAAAGGCTTGGTACTGACTTGCAGTTCATTCTCTAAGACAGCAGCCCCTGGATATCGAATTGGCTGGCTGATTGCTGGCCAGTTCGAAGCACAAGCCAGGCGATTAAAACGAGCCCTTTCTTGCTCAAGTTCCTTGATCAATCAATGGACTTTGGCTGAGTTTATCGCCGGCTCAGAGTATGACCGAAATATGCAGAAACTCAGAGAAATTCTGAAACTGAATAAAGCCAGGATGCTGGCTTGTATCCAAGATACATTCCCTCAAGAAACCAAAGCCAGTAACCCGAAGGGTGGTGGCGTAGCTTGGGTTGAGCTCCCAACAAAGATAGATTCTGAAGAGCTGTTTCACATGGCGATTGAACAAAACATCAGTATCACCCCAGGTGTTATTTTCTCAGCCAGTAAAAAGTTCAAAAATTACATTCGCCTGAGTTATGGTATGCCATGGACAGATCAAGTGGAAAACGCCATCAAAACCCTTGGACAATTGATTTCAAGTCAACAATAAATAATCAGTCATTTCAGACCAACTACTGAAACCAATCTTAATAATAGACGGTAATGCTATAAAACTCAATCGAGCTTAACTTCTTCTACCCCAGTAAATAAAACAGTATCCAGTTGAAACCTGGCCAGACTAAAGCGCACTGTTATCACACTGTTATTGGCATCAGTTAGTCTGAGAATGATTGAGCTGATATACAAAGCTATTTTTTACTTATTTAACAACATCCTCAAGCATGGACCAACACTCAGTAACCATAAAGACACCAAACCTTAACAGAGGCATGATCTTATCTTCATGTCCTTGTCATTGACCCAAAATAAAATAGCCACCACTATTAAACTACCAAGAGGTATCATATGAAAAAGCTGGTTTTTGCATTAGCACTATCCACCATGTCAACATCATCTTTCGCTGCTAATGTTTATTGCACGGGTGTAGTTGATTCAATCGAAGTTAACAGTAATGGCACAGTAAAACTTGGACTAACAACACCATTCGATGGCACCACAGTTCCAGTGGCGTCGAGCTTACAGGTATTGTCAGTGGCTCAATACTCTTATGAAAACAATACACCTGTTAGAATTTTTGGGTTTTCGGATTCGAATGACAGCCGATGTCGTGACAACAATGAAACCATTGAATTCCGAAACATCCGGTTAAACTAAAACAACTAAAACAACTTAAACAACTTAAACACTCCAATATAAAGTCTGATGAATGTATTTGTCAGACTTTATTGGCAATCCCTATAATGCCTTAGATAATGTTACCTTCGTAACTCCTACCACTTATTTAAACACATTAAAAATGTTTTTCAATCTATAAAAGTAAAAGGTTTAATACCAATAGATTGGTACAATTTAGACGCACTGTATTTTTTTCCACCCTTGAAGGTCCAAATGACTTTTCTCAAATCTGAAATGTTATCCAAAAAGGTTATCAAGAAAACGGCTTTTCCACTTGGCCCCAGACTCTATGGATGCCAGTCGAACAAACAGGCTGCCAATACCTGCCGCGCCTTGCATATAACCAGTTTGAGATTGTTGCCAATAAGGCTCGATCCTATTTTCTGCATGCACCCATTGTTGATTCTGGCCATCACTGGTGGCCCTCTTCACAATGTCTTCGGTCATTTGTATTGCTGAATTTAAAAATTCTATTTTTTGACTTAATTGATACAAAGAGATGTAGTGTTCTGCTACAGCAGCTGAGCCACAACATTGTCCAACATTATCCCAAAACCCTGCAGATTGATGCCTGGGCATACCGCTGTTTCTCAATGCTTGGTTGAGCCGATCAAAATGCTCAGACCATGGTTGGCTTTGATCAACAAGAGCCAATTGATAAAACAGTCTTGAAGTTCCCACTGGACCATGACAGTAAGCCATATAATACCTTTCAGAGGCCTCAGGTAATTTGTGTGCTACTTGGCACTGATCATGTTCATTTTTTGCTATCGAGAGTAAATGGTTGGCACCTGCTATAGCTGCTGTTAAAAACCTTTGTTCTTGAGTGTCTTCATATAATCGACTTAAGGCATAAGCAACCCCGGCGGTTCCATGAGAAAAGTTAGGCATCTCTTGTAGATCAAAAGGCCTCATGAACCAACGCTTACCATGCTTGGTGGTTCTGGCCAATTTCATGAGCTCATCCCCAAGCCCAATAGCCAATTGCTTCCAAGCCTCTTGTTGGTGTACTTGTGACACTTCCAGTAGAAACAAAATGATGCCGGCATAGCCGTAAATAATATCTGTAAGGGCTGAAAATCGCGCACCAGATTTTTCAACTCTCAATTCATCTTCAATGTGTTTAATCATCAACACCATTGCGTCATAATATTTTTTGTCAGATGTGGTTTGATAGAGTTCAGACAACACAAAACCAAATGCAGCAGATCCTGTATACAAACCATGTTGCCACGCTTTAGGTACTTTGGGGATTTTAGTTAATAAGTCATCTGCACCAAAGCGAGCATTATTTAAATACGCCAACTTTCCTGTCATCCTATACATTTCAAGTTGAAACAAAACAACCCCAGCAGCGCCATGATATAAATCTGTCAGAAATATAGGCTCATCTGGCGACTTATACCAGGTATGCCCAGCTTCTGTGATCACTTTTTGCGACTCAATAAAATTAGCTGCTGCAATTGCATGCCACTGATAATCAACAACAGCACTGCTCGAGTTATGGTTCAAAGAAGATTTTGAAGTTGCACAACCTTGTAATACCGCTAAGGATGAAAACCCCAAAAAGTGTCTGCGATTAACTGTCATTATTTTGCTCCACCAACTGACCCATGTGGTAATGGCTTTTTGCTGTAACTTTTCCACTTTGATCAAAAAAAGCAGTCAAACCGTGCTTTTTGTTATTCTTCCATTGTGTTGTGGAAGCGATGTTACCTTTGGCATCCCATTTGGTTTGTAGGCCTTCCAATTTGCCTTGAATCGAATGCCCTTCGGCAAACTTATGACTGTTTTCTCTGAATGCAACCCAATCACCATGTACTAGATTGTTTTAATAAAACCCGGCAAATTTGATTTGAGCATTGAAATAATATTCTTTCCATTCCCCATCTTTTTTGCCTTTTATATAATGTCCTTTTTGCCACAACTGACCATTACTGTGCCATTCATGCCAAAGGCCGGTTTTCATGTTATTTTTGTATGCACCAACGGCTTTTTGATTACCATTTGGGTGCCACGCTTTGTAAGGTCCATGTAGTTGTGAGCTTTTAAAATGTGTTAACTCAGAAAGCTGATCACCTGCATAATGTGATTTGTCTGCTTGAGCTGTTAAAGGGCCAGGTAATAAGGTAGCGGTTATAGTGGTTGCAGCCGCAATCGAGGTTAATTAATAGACTGCTTTGCGACGAGTTTTGGTGTTGGAGTTTTCAGTCATGATTTAATTTTAAAATTGAATAAAAAATATCAATACAGGACAATCAGCCTAAGAAAGGTTATCATAGAAACCCTTGTTTAGGTTACATTTTAGTATCACAACCTTGTAAAATAGAGCACTTGAAATCAGCCTGCTTGTATTTTCCCTGTTTTTTCCCTATAATCGAGTTATGCTGACTGATCGTGAACAAGACACATTAAATTTCATTGCTGATTATATTAATAAGCACCAAAAAGCACCCAGGTTGGTGGACGTAGGTGATGCACTTAATATCAAAGCTGTGGCTCATATTTCTCGCCTGCTTAAAGCCCTACAAAACAAGGGATATATCGAACGAACTCGGGCCAATCGAGGTATTCGTTTAATCCATCCTCAGTACGAAACCATCACCCAATCACCAAAACCTGGGCTGCCATTTATGGGTCGCATTGCTGCTGGTACGCCGATTGAAGCCATCGCCGATGAAGAAAGTATAGACATCAATGCTATGTTGGCAGGCAATGATCATTTTGTACTTAAGGTAGAAGGCCAATCAATGCAAGATATCGGTGTCATGGATCAAGATTGGGTGGTCATCAAATCCACGCCTCATGCTCGCAACAACGATGTCGTGGCGGTGATGATTAATGGCTGGGAAACCACGCTTAAACGCATCCAATACATTGATGAGCAAACCACTCGACTGATCCCAGAAAACAGCGAGTTAGAACCGATTGACTATCACCCAGATCAACTCACCATTCAAGGCGTACTGGTCGGACAGTTCAGACGTTATTGATACACTACTCAGAAATTTTTAACCCCATATCATCGGACACATTTAAATGTATGGGTGTAAAAACTTATCTAAGAAAAAAAACCGTCTTCAGCGAGCGTAATTATTGGGTTATTCAATTCTTATCATTGTTTATACCGATGAATAAATTCAATTCGATTTCCACTGGGTTCACGAATCATCATATGCTTATTGGGTCCGCCGTAAGCCAGTTCAGGTTTAAACTCAACCACAACACCCGGGAAATCCTTAATACTGCTATATAACTGGTCTAATGCTTCGAAGCTTGAAACCGACAAGGCCAAATGATGCAGGCCAACATTATTTTTGCGGTTAAATTCTACCATGTGATTACTCTTAACTTGCCAAAGTGTAATGGTGATAGAGCCATTGTTAAGGAATTTGGCGGGATATTTTGGATCCTCACCTACCACTTTGAATGACAGTTTATCAGTAAAAAACTGAGCACTTTGATCCAAGTTTTTCACTGACAAGCCTATATGGTCAAAACCACTGACTACAGTTTTATCTTCTTCTGCTTGGACAACAGTAATGGTGTTCATAAATATCAACAGCAAAAGTGACGTCATTAAACAATTATCTTTTTTCATGGATTGAGTTCTGTGAGTTAGTAATAAGTAGGTGATAGGACTCAGTTTTTTACCATTACCTTACATATTAATTTTTTTACAAGCTCAAGCCCATAAAAGATTAAGGGGCCTGAGCACCCCTTTTATTTGAACCAAGAAAACAATCAATACATCAACTCTGACTCTATTGATCGTTCAGTAAATAATTGATGATGCCATTTATTTCGACTCAGAACGAATATCGGTCACCAACTGAGGCTCCGAATTCTCCATCTTAATTCTCAAATCAAGCAGTCACTGCTTGATTGGTAGAGAATTTGTATAAGCCCTTAATTTCTGCTTCATAAATAATGATGTTATTACCTTCAGGTTGATTGATGCCATCAAGATTGGTAAAACCTAATTTAGAAATCAACTCAAACCGATCATTAAAAGCAGTTCGAGTGCCTGCAAATAAACCCAAGGTTGAACCATCTATGTTTCAAAATTCAAGTTGGCCGATTCGAATATCGGTGTAGAATTCAGTTTTACCTGATCCATTGGTATGAAAGCCGAAAGATATATCATAACGATTGAATTCAGAATCACTGAAACGTCGGTCGTCAACATGACCACCTATATAGAATCGATCTGACAAATCAAAAGCACCATCCAGGTAAAAGCCATCAGGAGTGAGGTTGTTGGCATAGTCTAAATATCCATAACACACCTCAAGGAAACTATAACTGATGTCTTCATTTGCTTGAGTATTTATACAGCAGAACAACAAACTAATCACTGTCATTTTTTTCATTCAAAAACCTCCTAAACATACAATTAAATCACAGCCATGAAATGTATTTTAAATACTGTGACCAGCTACCAACAATTTACAGCGTGGCAGGTGTATAGGTATAAAAAAATGAATAATATCTGAATAAAAATCATCCGATATTAAGGTTTTGTTAATAAAATATAACAGCCAGTCTCAAAGAATTATTCGCATCAAATATCTGTTAACTGTTTGTTGTTATTTTGTATTTTATTGATTTTAAAATTGGCCAATAACTCATTATAAATATACCCTCGACTTTTTAACCATCTGAATAACATGTTTCAACTGATTGAGCAAAAAGCCATGATGTCCACTAAAGAAGTCGCTATCGTACTCACCACCTCCACCGAAGCCAATTGATATAATGCTTTACGTTGAGTCGTTAGTTTATTGTTTTATACATGATTTGATTTAAAAGTCATGTAATGAGACCTCTGCATAAGTCATGAATCACATAGAGGTCTCGTAATAAAACATCTATTTAAATGTCATTTTTTTCTGTTGGTGCTGTCTATTATTTATGGGGCATAATCAACCTACCTTTTTGGTTGATTCTAATTAAATATTTATTGATAACTAAAACAGGGATAAATTAATGAAAAATATCATATTAATGAGCTGCTTAATGATTGGTTTTAGCACAATGGTTAAAGCTGAAGAGGCCATGACACCAAAAATTTTACAAGATATCATAACTGAATTGGCTGAAGACGTTAAAGTGGACGGTACCGTCATTCAGTTTTCGTACCAAGGCAT
>CALDFB010000184.1 GCA_937942365.1 uncultured Marinicella sp.
TTCATCTTCAACTTCATTTTCAGCAACGAAATAAGCAGCTATGTGAAACTGGTCATAGATTTGTACCGTGCATTTTTTAACCAGCTCATGTAACGACAGTTGGTATTCAATTTCACCCAACTCGATTCGATAGCCCCGAATGTTAACCTGGGAATCTTCACGCCCTAAATATTTAATGTACTGACCATCCAGGCTCACACCTAAATCTCCAGTTATATACCTTCGAGCACCATTTTTCAGCGCAATAAACTTTTGTTTGGTTAAATCCAAATCATTTAAATAACCTTGTGCAACCCGATCACTTTCTGTACAGATCACCCCTATTTCACCCACACCACATTCATCATTATTTTGATTGATTAATTTAATACAGGTATCAGGGGTTGATAAGGAAATAGGCACTACAGTATCAAGGTCTGTGTGCTTATCCATTTTGAAGTAAGTGGCTGCCCTTTGTGTCTCGGTGGCCCCATAGCAATTCAATATTTGTAATTCTGGGTTAAGGGCTAACAAAGCTGCAACTGTGTCTTTTCGCAAAACCTCACCAGTTAAGAAAACAGTTTTTAACGAACTCAAATCAACCAGCTCTTGCATACATATAATCTCAGCCATGGCTGGCGTTAAGTGCAACACTGAAATGTTTTGCTCTTTTATCCACCCGCTGAACTGAAAGTTTTCAAAATCCGCTTTCGCTGGAATGTTTAACGTAGCTCCAGTAGACAGTGCGCCAAAAATATCTCGCTGTAAAGGATCATGGGCTAAACCTGATAACATTCCAAAGTGATCATGCTTCGAAAAGCCAATAGAATCAGGCAACCATTGCAAGTATCCGGCCAAACCCAAATGAGAGCCTGCTACAGCTTTTGGAACCCCAGATGAGCCTGAGGTGAAGATCACACTGGCTGTTTCATTAAGTAGGTTAGTTTCTGGTGTGAATTCATTGTCAGCTTGTGCATAATAAGTTGGGTCATTACTGATCGTTTTTATAACACTTAATGCCTTGATTTTATCCAGCAAAGTTGAGTCATAACTTACTTCGCTCTCACACAACAATGTAACTTGATTCGCTACTATCTCTAAGTGTTGAACAATTTTATTAACTGGTAAATCAATGGTCACAATTGAATAAGCTGCACCAGTTTGTAAAACCGCTAAAATACCAGCAACCAAATTAGCTTGACGTGATGCCATGATGGTCACTACATGGCCGCGACATACCCCCATTGATTGTAGCTCAAGAGCCAATTGATGCGAATACTTCAGTAGCGCTTGATAAGACCAATTGTTATATTCATCTACGATAGCAACAGCATCAGGAGATGATTGTGCACGTTGTCTGAATAACTCAGTGACATCTTTGATATCTTTACTTTGTATAGGACCTTTTTCAGAATATTGAACCGACATAGCTGTTTCATTCAATGAATACGAGTCGCATTTCGCTTCAATATTCACAGCTATTTGTGACAACAATGAAATATACTGATCAATGAAGTTCTCTATATGATGATGGGCAAAGGCACTGTTGTTATAATGACAGGTGATACCAACACCTTCTGCAGAATCCTTAAGATACAAAGTGATGTTGAATTTATTGGCAATTTCAGCTGATTCTTCTGGCAATATCTCAAAACCAAGTTGCTGACCTGTTGCATCCATTTCTGGAACACTGAGCATATTAAACAGAATCTGAAACAGTGGTGTACTTTGACTATTCCTCTCACATTCTGATATTTTAAGAATTTCCTCTAAAGGTAAATCTTGATTGGATAAGATATTTTCAATGTTATCTATTTGTTGTTTCAATAACGTTGTAAAGGATTCCCTGCTGTTAATGTCATGGCGAACCGGTAAGGTATTTAAAAACATCCCCAACATATCTTGGGTACCATAAACATGTCTGCCAGTAACTGGCAGACCTAAGTTAAAATCATGTTCTCCACTTAACCGAGCTAACAACAAAGCAAAGCCAGTGTGCAACACATTAAATAAACTGCCCCGATGATTATGACCAATGGCTTTAAGTTGATTCCTTAAATCAGCATCAATGACTTTTTCCACAATACTCTGTTGCCCATCCAGATTTCCATCTGGTTTTTGTATGGGTAAGACTAACTGCTCGTTACAACCTGTTAAATACGTTTTCCAAAAGTCGGCTTGTTGTTGGGCTTCTTTAGAGGCCATCCATTGTACTTGCCACACGGCATAATCAGCATAGTTCAAGGCATCCGCTTTAATCGGCACGGGAAGGTTGTTTTTCAGCAAGTGATAGAAGTTTAAAAGTTCTTGATAAAACAACTGTTGTGACCAACCATCTGAAATGATGTGATGCTGATTAAAATGTAGGATGTATTTTTGGTGATCTGTTTTTAACAGTAAGACCGATAACAAAGGCAACTGGCAAAGGTCAAAATGCTGGGTATCGTGCTGCTGGGTTAAAGCAGTTATTTGTTGTGCCTTATCATCATCTGTCAATGCAGTTAGGTCAATGGGATCCAACTTACATTGATAATGAGCTACAATGCGTTGCATCGGTGTATTCTCATCAGCAACAATTGTGGTTCGCAAAATATCATGGCGCTTGAACATCATATTAAGCGCTGCTTCAAGGACCTTAACATCGAGTGAACCTCTGATTTGTGCAGCCACAGGCATGTTATGCTCATTGGTTTGGTCTTTGAGTTGTTCTATAAACCAAATTCGAGATTGCCCATAAGATAAGGGCAACAATTGTGTGTTATCTTGTTTTTCAATCAGTTGAACCTTGGCTGATGATTGAGCAGTAATTATCTTGCCAATGCCCACAATGGTTGGGTTCTGAAAAACCTCTTTCACGACCAGTTGTACACCCATCTGTTCAACAATTTGATGCAACATACTGGTTAATAACAAAGAATGGCCACCTAATTCGAAAAAGTTGGCATCAGTGCTGATCTGCTCTTTTTGAATCGATAATAAGTCAGACCAAATGCCTAACAATTCATGCTCAGTGGTATTTTCAGGTTTAACATGATTGACAGTTAATTGGGCTACAGGCACTTCAAGCAAGGCCTTTTTATCAATCTTGCCATGGGTGTTTAAAGGCAAAGTATCAAGACAAACAAAACCATTTGGAACCATATAATTTGGCAATTGATTATTCAACTCACTACGCAAGTCATTCAGATCAACAGCAACTGCATCATCAACAACCAAGTATGCATTCAATACTTCATTGTCTTCATCAAACACCACTGTTGACTGTTTGACCCCAACATAAGAATTGACTTCAGACTCAATTTCGCCCAACTCAACTCGGTGACCGCGAATTTTAATTTGATTATCGATCCTACCAATAAACTCCAGCTGCCCTTGTACATTCCATTTAACACTGTCACCAGTTCGATAAATTTTTTCATCACTGCTTTGAGAAAATGGATTGGTAATGAACTTTTCAGCCGTTAATTCCGGTTGATTCAAATAACCTCTTGATACGCCCAAACCACCCACACACAACTCACCAGGCACACCCAATGGCACCAATTGTTGGTATTCATTCAATACATACAATGAAACATTGTCATTAGGCGTGCCAATAGGTGCTGTTTTATTGTTTTGATTAATAGGTATGCTGTAAGCACATGAGATATCTGTACACTCTGTGGGCCCATACATGTTGATCAATTGAAGACCCGGATCGACCTGATCTAACCATTGCTTCAAACGCTCAAATGCAATGGCCTCTCCACCAAATAACACACACCGCAAACTCGACAGTTGTTTAATATTCTTTTCATGTTCAACCAAAGGGTAAAATACGCTGGGTGCACAATTAGTCAAAGTAATTTCATTCTTTTCAATGAAATCACAAATGACATTCACATCATAAAACCTGGCCGTTGCAAACTGTAATGAAGCGCCACAAATCAATGGTGCAAATAAATTCTTCTGAGTTAAATCGAAACCAATCGCACTCATCACCAAAACTTTATCTTTGGCGTTTAGATCATATTGATCACAATACCAATACAACAGGTTGGTTTCATTTTTGTGCTCAACTGCTGTACCTTTGGGCTTGCCGGTTGAACCAGAGGTATAAATGATATAAGCCAGGTTATTAGCGCTTAGGCCGATGGCCTCTTTGTTGATATTCTCAACAGCTTGTTCACTCAATTCACCTAATTGATCTATACTAACAATTTGTTGTTGTTCAAAATCTAAACCATCAAGCACATTGGAATGAGTTAACAGTAAGTCAACTTCAGAATCCTCCAGCATATGCTTTAAACGTTCCAAAGGATAACTTGGATCAAGTGGTAAGTACCCTGCCCCCGCTTTTAAAATAGCCAATAAACCCACAACCAAATCTAAAGATCGCTCCATACATAAACCAACAAAATCATCAGGTTTGACCTTACCTTGAGCAAGTAAATAATGAGCCAGTTGATTGGCCCGTTGATTAAGTTGTTGGTAAGTCAGTGATTGTTCTGCAAAGACAACAGCTAAATTATCTGGCGTCTGGATAACTTGTTGCTCAAATAATTCATGAATACATAAATCACGTGGGTAGTCAGCAGCAGTGTCATTGAGCCTGTGTAATAAAAACTCATGTTGCTTTTCACTTAATAAAGGCAGCTCTGATATTTTTTGCTCTGAGTCTGTTGTGATACTTTTCAATAGCAACAACAAACTATCCGCCATATGCTCAATACTGCTTTCTTTGAAAAGGTCGGTGTTGTACTCAAAATAAAACCTTAAACCTTCATCCTCGACTACATTTAAGCTCAAATCAAATAAAGAGGTGATTTGTTTAGGTTCGATATGAGTAAAACTCACATCAGGCAACTTCAAGTCACTCACCTCATTGGTGTTCATATTGAGCATGATTTGGAACAAGGCATTGTATTGAGTGCTGCGAGCTGGATTGATCCGGTCAACCAGATGTTCAAAAGGTACATCTTGGTTATCTTGGGCTTGTAAGTTAACTTCTTTGACTTGTGCCAAAAAATCAATCAATGATGGGTTGTTCGAACAGTCAACCCTGAGCACCAAAGTATTGACAAAAAAACCTATCAATGACTCCAGTTCCTTTTGCGTACGATTGGCTACCGGTGTTCCAATAACAACATTCGTTTCATCTGAATACCGAGCTATCAATATCGAATAAACCGCATGAATCAGCATAAATAAAGTCACCTGATTGTCTTTGGCAAGTGCTTTGAGCTGATCTGTTGTACTTTGATCTAAGTTAAATTGATAATATGCACCATTATAGGTTTGAAACTCTGGACGCTCATAATCAAGACTTAAACTGTGTACTTGAGGTATATCAGCCAATTGAGTATCCCAATAACTTAACTGTTGTTCTAAAACCTCACCACTGAGCCACTGCCTTTGCCAATGGGCATAATCTGCATATTGAATGGGTAATTCAGGCAACTTGGCTTCCTCACCACTGATCAAGGCAGAATAAATGCCAGTGAATTCATTAATTAAAACACCAGTTGACCAGCCATCAGAGGCGATGTGATGCATGTTAAATAACATGATAGTTTCATCATCTGACAGTTTGAGACAACTGACCCGCAACATCAAATCAGTGCTTAAATCAAAAGGTTGTTCACTGTCTTCTTTGATGGCTTTATCAATGGACAGTTCTTGCTGATCTAAATCCAATTGACTGAAATCAGCTTGAGTAATGGTGAAATCAAACTCAGACTGAATCAATTGAATAGGACCTTCTTGACCCTCTACAAAGACAGTCCGTAAAGATTCATGGCGCTGGATGATTTGAGTGAATGCTTGCTCAGCCGCTTGAATACTGAAGTTACCTTTAACCTTCATCGCATTGGACATGTTGTAATGAGCACTTTGCCCTTCAAGTTGATCTATAAACCATAATCGCTGCTGGGCATATGAAAGTTGTAACTGTTTGATTTCTGTTTGTATGCGTTTAGTTACTTCTGGCCTGGGAGTTGATGTCGAGTTAAGAATCATACCTGCCATCTGATATAATTTAGGTTTCTCAAATATCGTTCGTACAGATAACTCACAGTTAAATACTGCTCGAATTTCAGCTAATAGCTTAATAGATAACAATGAATGTCCACCTAACTCAAAAAAACTGGCATAAGTGCCTATTTTTTCTTGAGGGGTCTCCAAAAGTACCGACCAAATTTGGCTTAATGATATTTCGATTTCTCCAATAGGTGCAATATAATCAACCTCAATATCTTTTGGCTTTGGTAATGCTTTAAAATCAACTTTACCGTTTTTGGTAAGGGGCATTTCCTCAAGTATAATGAACCTTGAAGGAACCATGTAATCAGGTAGATTTTCAGATAGATCACGTCGTAACCGGTCAGCAATTGACGTTTTTTCAGAATGATTCTCAATGGTTAAATAAGCAACTATTTTCGCCACACTTGTTTTATCAATGACTTGAATACATGATGATAAAACACCGGGTGATTTTTCAAGATGGTGCTGTATTTCACCCAGTTCAATTCTATATCCACTGACCTTTACTTGTTGATCAACTCGGTCTATAAACTCCAGATGTCCGTTTGCTAAATAACGAACTAAATCACCTGTTTTATAAAGTCGAAAAGACTTTTCACCATCAAAAGAATGAACAATAAAGCGTTCCGCATCTAGCGTATTAGGGTTTAAATACCCTCTTGCCAGACCATTTCCAGCTATGTATAGTTCGCCCACATAACCCAATGGCAGTAAATTCTTGTTTTTATCTAAAACATAAAACTGATAATTATTGAGGGGCTTGCCAATATTCGCTTTTTCACCTGTGACGTATGTTGCACTACTATCTACACAACATTCTGTAGGGCCATAAACATTAATAGCTTTTTTATTGTACTGATCTTGCCAATCAAGTAATCGTTTCCAAAGAGAGCTGGAAATAGCTTCCCCGCCAATGATTAAGTTAGGGAGGCACCCATCTAAACCTTCACCCAACCAGTAATCTAAGAGTGTAGGTGTACAATCAATTACCCCGATGTTTCCATCCATCAGTTCTTTTTTCAGTGCCATTGTATTTGTTTTTACATCTTCAGTAATGATATGTAATGTTTTTCCGTAAAACATCATACAAAGACCTTTTAACGATGAGTCAAATCCCAAAGGAGCCACCCAACCCCAGTCACGATCACTGGTGTCTATATTTAAATCTTTGATGTTGTTAGCAAGGTTAATAACGCTGTCATGCTCAATCATGACGCCCTTAGGTTTGCCAGAAGAACCAGAAGTGTATATGACGTAAGCTAAATGATTAGAATTTAAGCCCTCAATCACAGGGTTGTTTTGAGAATGAGTTGTTAGAACATCTATAAATTCAGGGTCGTCAACAGGAACCACGTTTATTCCAGAAAATAAATTTGTATTTAATTTACTGGTAACCACCCAATGCATTTGACTGTCTGCAAAAAAGTAATTAATTCTTTCAACTGGATTACTGGAATCTATGGGTAAATAGGCGGCTCCTGCTTTCAATATGGCCAACATTCCAACTATCAATTCAAAAGATCTTTCTAAATTCAATCCTACGATTTGATCTGGCTTAATACCTTGTTCTATAAGAAAGTTCGCCAACTGGTTGGCCCGATCATTGAGTTCTGAGTAAGACATGCACATCCCTGAAAAAATCAGTGCAGTTTGGTCAGGTGTAATTAGAGCTTGTTGTTCAAATAGTTGATGAAAACATAATTCTTTTTGATATAATTTTTCAGTTGAATTCAAAACATTAAGTTGATAACTCATTTGTTCAATGTTTAATAACGGTAATTCAGAAATAACTCTATGGGGATTTCTTACAACCGCATTCAATATATGATCAAAGCTTTCAATCATTTGTATAATGGTTTGTTTTGAAAATATGGAGGTATTGTATTCAAAATAACCTTGTATTCCTTGGTCCTCTTGAAGGCATAATACCAGGTCAAACTTGGTTATAATTTTTGCGTTCTGAACGGTCTCTAAAGTGACATTAGGCAGATTTAACTCAACAGACTCATTGGTGTCCATATTCAACAAAATTTGAAACAATGGATTGTGACTGGTACTTCGGACAGGTTTTAATTTATCTACCAAGTGCTCAAAAGGAACATCTTGGTTATCTTGTGCCTCAAGATTAACGTTTTTAACTTGCTTTAGCAACTCTATGAAAGTGAAATTTGGAGAACAATCAGTTCTTAAAACCAGAGTATTAACGAATAAGCCAATTAAAACCTCTAATTCATTTTTTGTTCGATTGGCTACAGGAGTACCGATAACAATATCAGCAGTGTTAGAGAGTTTAGATAACAAAACTGAAAAAGCAGTATGCAAAACCATAAACAATGTTGCATTATTCGTTTTAGCAATTGTCAAAAGTCCATCAGAAACATCAGTACTGATAATAATTTTTCTACGAGCACCATCAAATTTTTGTAATTTTGGCCTTTCAAAATCCAATGTTAAATTATGTACTTGTGGCAAAGCTTTAAGTTTGTGTTGCCAATATTCAAGCTGCCTTTCCAACACGTCACCTTGCAACCATTTTCTTTGCCAACTGGCATAGTCTACATATTGTATTTCTAACTTTTTCAATGGGTTAGGAATGTTTTTTAAATTAGATTCGTACAATAAAACAAACTCTTTAATTAATAGTCCAGCAGACCATCCATCTGCAGCTATGTGGTGCATATTGAATAACAAATACCCTTTGTATTGATCCAGTTTTACATAACTGACTTTCAACATTAAATCTTGCGATAGATCAAATGAATATTTACTGTGTTGATCAATAGCTGTATCAATGGACTCTTGTATAACAATTGAGTCCTTAATATGACTAAAGTCAACTTGTTCGATTGTGAAATCATAACTTTGATTAATGACTTGAACGGGTTGGCTATTAATTTCTTTGTATACAGTTCTCAAAGGCTCATGACGCTCAATGATTTGAATCAAAGTCATCTGCGCAACTTCAACATCAAAGTCCCCATTGACCAACATGGCAGAATGCATGTTGTAATGTGAACTGCCCTCATCTAACTGATCAATGAACCACAGTCGTTGTTGTGCAAAGGACAATTTCAAATTTTCAGATCTATCAATGGCTATTATGTCCGACTCTTTGACTTTTGAATCTATTAAATAATCAATTAGCTCTTGTTTGTTTGCTTGAAGCAAGTTTAAAATTTCATTAGTCATAACACCTTCAGGTGCATTTATATCAAGGCTATCTTCATGCACTGCTATTTTGACGTTCTTACTATGCAGCATTTTCAGCAGTTCAAATACACTCATATCTTGAATTGTTCTGTTCTAGTTTGGCTTTTCTTCGTTGGATTTGAGATATCTTTTAATACATCCAAATGTTGCGCAAGTGCAGATAAATCAGCTAACTCAAAAAGTGCATTCATTTTTAAGTTAACCTCAAACACACTTTTTATTTGTGTTAACAATTTTACGGCCAATAATGAATGACCACCCAAATCAAAAAAGTTGGCACCAGCACTGATTTGTTGCTTTGGTATATTCAATATTTCTGACCAAATAGTTACTAAATCAAGTTCTGATTTTCTTTGTGGCTCCTTAAACTCAAGTTCAAAGTAGCTTTCATTGGGGCTGGGTAACAACTGTCGATCAATTTTCCCACTGGTGTTGACCGGCATAGTATCTAGATGCATAAAAACAAAAGGAATCATGTAGCGAGGTAACTTTTTACTTAAATAGACCTTAATTTTCTCGACTGATATGGTTTTTTCTACATTTTCAAATACATCATAATAGGCACAAAGAACACTTTGTTCTACATTTTCTGGTTGGTTAACAACGACACAACAGGTTTTTATACCAGGATATAACGACAATACATGTTCAATTTCTCCTAATTCGACCCTGAATCCACGAACCTTAATTTGATTGTCAACCCTGCCAACAAACACCAATTTGCCCTTTCCTATGTGCCTGACTAAATCACCTGTTCTGTATAACCGTTCTGTTCGCCCATCATCAAAAACATGATTTATAAATTGTTTGCTGGTTAATTCAAGTTGATTGAGATAACCTCTTGCCAAGCCACATCCGCCGATATACAGCTCCCCTACCAATCCATCAGGCGTTAGTTGATTAAATTGATTGAATATATAGGAAGTCCTACCCGGTAAAGCGACTCCGATTGATATGATAGAGTCATCATTCTTAATTTCAGCTAAGTGACTTGTTATGGTTGTTTCTGTTGGGCCATATGCATTAAATAATTGGCAGGACCCTTTATGGTTTAATTCAAACCAACGATCGACCAAATTTTGGGGTAGGTTTTCACCTCCCACAACAACACATTTAAGAGGGGTTGATGTCCAATAATTACTTGCAAACTTATTAACCACAAGTAATTCTGTCAAATAGATTGGCGGGATATCCGTTACAGTAATACCGTGTTCTAAAGTATAGGCATAAAAATCATCAACACTCCAAACTTGCTCACCCCTGATATGTAGAACACCACCAATTGTCAATGAACTGAATGTTTGCTCAACAAAAGCATCAAAACTCATAGAAGTAAATTGCAAAAACTGATCATCTGAAGTAAAACTCAGTTTTTCGATTATAGTAATGAGGTGCTGCGAAAGGCTTTGATGTTCTATCATCACACCTTTGGGCTGACCGGTTGAACCTGAAGTGTAAATAACATATGCCAAATGATTTACACTTAACTTTCCAATATCTGGATTAACATTTTTTGTTGATTCAAGCTCTTCAATAAAACTCGGATCATCTATCAATAAAGTTTGATAAGAATTATTGATTGTTTCTGACTTTAACTTAACTTGTGTCACCAATAATTTCACATCACTGTCTTTAATGATGTAATCAAGTCGTGATTTAGGGTTTGCTGGATCCAATGGTACATAAGCAGCGCCAGCTTTCAGAACACCTAGAATAGCTGTCATCATTTCCAAGGACCGCTCCAAGCAAATCCCAACTAATTGCTCAACCTCAACACCGCTGGCTATCAAAATATGAGCCAACTGATTGGCTTTTTTATTGAGCATTTCATAAGTCAAGGTTTGATCGCCAAAGACCACAGCTATTTTATTTGGTGATCTATTAACTTGTTGTTCAAAAAGATGATGTATACAACACGGTGATGGCGGAATAAATTCGATGCTTTTCATCCTCTTTATCAAATTCAATTCTTGAGTTGGGGTAAGCAGTTTGAGTTGATGAATAGGTAATTGAGGATTTTGTAACATTCCATTTAAAATATTTTTTAATTGATTCTCAAGTTGTTGTAAAAACTTATGACTTACTCCGTATTGTTGAGCTAAAAATTTTATGTTCAATTGTTTGTGATAACTGACAATGATAGATAACCCTTGTTCAGTTTCTTCATAACCTTGTACCTCTGAAACCTTTAATTGATGAGGTTTATTCGACTTAAATTTATTTTCATCCAATGGATAGTTTTCAAATACAAATAAATTTTCAATCAGTTTGTCAACCTCAAGATGAGTTTGACTTTGAATGTCTACTAAAGGTAAAAAAACGAATTCATCTCTTACAACTTGCTGGAGGTGAATATTTTTTAACCAATCTTGAATACTCTGTTCATCACAAATGTCAATACGGATAGGAATTGTGTTAATAAATATACCAACCATCTTCTCAACCGTATTTAAATTAGCAGGCCGCCCGGAAACAGTTGCACCAAATACAACTTTTTTTTGATTAGAATGAATGGCCAATAAATATGCCCATGCGGCCTGTAGCAACCCATTGAGTGTGACTTGACAAGTTTTAGCCAATGTTAATAAGGACTCACTTTTTTCTTCATTAAAGGTAAACTGATGTTCAATCAATGCCACCTTTTCTCTGTACTTATTTGGTTTTGATGATAAGACTGGAAAGCTGTTAATGTCACTCAACTCCTTTTTCCAAAAGCTTAATGCAGCTTCTCGATCTTGCCGAACCAACCATTGAATATAATGACGAAAAGGAACTGCACTTTCATTTAAAACTGACTTATTAGTTATCTCAGATTCATAATAACTAAACAAATCTTCAAAAACTATTGGAGTACTCCAACCATCTAACAAAGCATGATGGTTGGTTATTAAAACACAATATCCAGATGATCCTAAATGACATACCTGAATTCGAAACAAAGGGTCTTGATCAATAACAAAACCTTTTTTCTTATCTTCAACACGCATTTTTTCTACATATGTTTTTTGTTCATCAGCACTTAACGTCGTTAATTCATGGTCCTGCCATAACAACTCAACAGATTTTGATACCAGCTGAAACAATTCTCCTTGTATTGTAGTAACAAAACTTGTTCTAAAAATACTGAATCTATGGATGATAAGCTGCCAAGCTTTTTTAAATGCTTTGATGTTTGTTTCAGGATCAAGTGTAAATATTAACTGCGTCACATAGGCACTGTTATCTAATCTGCTGTGATATAACATTCCTTCTTGCATGGCTGAAGCTGGATAAATATCTTCAATATCCTCATATTGTTGTTGCCATTGGTCTAATTGAATTTGATCAAGGGAAACCAATGGAAAGTCTTCCGGTGTAAGTCGCCCAGCATTTGGTTGAGAGCAATGTGTAACAACATCCTCAACTGCTTTTTTCACACAAGCCGCTAACTTTTCTATAACTTTGTCATTGTATAATTTTCGATCGTAATTTATGGAAAATGACAAAGAGCCATGAGTCACTAAACCACTGAAATTTAACCTGTACTCTGGTTGCCGATCTGGGTGGATATATTCTCCAGTATCAGCCAAACAAAATTCAATTTTTTGGAAATTAGATTGATCTAAAACCTGTCCTAAGTAATTAAATAAAATTGGTGATTTTGATTTCCACAAACGGCTTTGCTTTTCGTTCAAGTATTTTAAAACACTGAACCCTATTCCTTGTTTTGGTATTTGTCGATACATGCCCTTCACCGCACAAATCAAGTCAGGTATTTCCATTGATTCACTGCTTAACACACATGGAAATATATCTGTAAACCAACCGACAGTTTGGCTTAAGTCTAAACCAGAAGATAGCTCCTGACGGCCATGCCCTTCCAAATCAATACGTATTGTTTTATTGCCCGACCATTGGTTAAAACCCAATAGCAAAGCAGATAGTAACAACTCATTGACTTGGGTACGATATGCTTTAGGGGCTACTGAAAGTAAATCTTTTGTGAGCTTTTCACTCCAATTAATTTGTTGACTACGAAAAGCACTGTCCTTCACTTTTTTATCTGTAGTATATGGCAGCTCTGGTATACTCCGAGTCAAAACTTCAGCCCAATATGTTTTTTCTTGTAATAGCTCCGGTTCTTTACTGTATTGATGCAGATATTGCCCCCACTCTTGATAAGAAGAAGTTTTAGCTGTTAATTTCAACTTTTCCTGTTGTTTATACTGTGTATAAAGCAGGTTCAAATCAGCATGTATTATTCTCCAAGACACCCCATCAACCACCAAATGGTGGATTATAATTAAAAGTCGGTTTTCACCTTTCGTGTTAACACAATGAATGGCTCTAAATATAGGCCCTTTTTCAATGCACAAAGATTTTTGATAGTGATCAGCTATCTGAGTTAAGTCACTAAAGTCATTATGCCGCACAACTATTGTTTCCAAAGTGCCCAGCAGCATTTCAGCTGTTAACGGCTCAAAATTGGCTACCCAGTCAGAATCTTTAGAAAATCTTAAACGCAATGCATCATGACGTTGATGCAGTTGATCAATGAAAGCTTTAAGCAATTCAAAATCCACGTCATTTGGTAACTTGAAAAGAACACTTTGGTTGTAATGATTAATTCCTATTTCATTGTCAAAAAAATCATATTGTATCGGTAACAAAGGCATTACACCTCTGGACTGTTTTTGTGATTTTTTATTTTTGATTGGTATGATATGAGGAGCTAAACCAACAATGGTTTGATATTCAAAAATCTGTTTAATGGTTACTTTAAATCCTCTTTGAGCAACCCTAGCTACCATTTGGATTGATAGAATGGAGTCTCCTCCACATTCAAAAAAATTAGCAGATGTGCTTATTTTATTCATTGTCATATTAAATAGTTCGGCCCACACTTCACACAACAACTCTTCAGTTTTATTAACAGGTTTTGCATGCTGTTCAGTGTGATCAACTAATTCAGGTACTGGTAATAATTTTTTATCGATTTTACCGTTAACGGTAACAGGCATCTCATCAAGAACAATGAATAACGAGGGTATCATATATACAGGCAATACATTTTTTAGGTGAGAACGTACTTTTTCAATCACATTATTTTCTTGTTGATTAGAATGGTGACAGAAATAAGCCACCACCTTCATCTGCTTCGAAGAATCCTCAAATGGCATCACTGCTGCTGCAGACACAAAATTACACGCAGATAATTGATATTCAATTTCACCTACTTCTACTCTAAATCCATTTATATTTATTTGATTGTCAACACGACCAATGAATATAAGTTCTCCTGTATTGGTATAACGCACTAAATCACCAGTACGATACATTCGATCATTAATTTCATTGAACGGATTAGGTATAAATCTTTCAGCTGTCAATTCTGGTTGATTATGATAACCATCTGCAATACCACATCCACCAATGTACAATTCCCCTATTGATTTGTAAGGCGCCAAATTCTGGTATTTGTCTAACACTAAGAGTTGCCGCCCAGGCAATGCTTTACCTATAGAAATAGATTCTGGCAAATGAGTGAAAACTTTAAGAGTAGAACTTATTATGGCTTCTGTAGGGCCATATGCATTGATCAGCTGGCATTTATTATTAATTCCATAATCAAACCATTTCTTAACAATTATCGATGGTAAATTTTCACCACCAACTACCATTATCTTGAGAGAAGTGTTTTTCCAATAGCTTAAACTTTGAGTGTTATTTGAAATTAGCTCTGATAAATAAGCAGGAGGTAAATCACAAACTGAAATCTGATTTCTGTTGGTATAAACATAAAAGTCCTCTGCGCTCCATAACCCTTCCTTTTTAACAAACAAACATGCACCTATACTTAAGGCGCAAAACGTTTGTTCTGCAAAGGTGTCAAAACCAACAGAAGCAAATTGTAAGAATCTATGCTTCTGATTGAATGAAAGCACATTGTTGATGTTGTTAATATGTGTAGACAAACTACCATGATTTACCATCACGCCTTTGGGTTGACCTGATGAACCTGAGGTATAAATTAAATAAACTAAGTTATTAGATGTCAACTTTTCTACCTCAAGATTTTTATCAGAACATTGCTCAAGGTGCTGCATTGTCTTTTTATCGTTCAAAGAAATACATTTAAGCGTTGGTTTTATTGAAAATATGTCTTTTAAATGATTCTGGGTGATTAATAATGACAAACCACTGTCGTTAACCATGTGGTCAAGCCTAGATCTTGGGTAATTAATATCCATAGGCAAATAAGCAGCACCTGCCTTTAAAATTGCTAATATAGCAACCATCATCTCCAATGATCTTTCAACACATAAACCAACGTATTCCCCAGTTTTGACACCTAGTTTATACAGATAATGAGCCAATTGATTTGCTTTTCTATTTAACTCCGAATAACTTAACTGTTGGCCCTCATAAACGACAGCAGTGAGCATCGGGTGCTGCTGAACTTGACTTTCAAATAAATGATGTATGCACGTAGATGAGAAATTTATTTTTTGATTGCTATTCAATACATTGACTAAAAAGTCTATGTTATTCTCACTCAGCATTTTTAACTCAGATACCTTGCTATCAGGAGTATCTGCCATTGATTGAATCAATGTCATCAAATGTTCACTCATGTTTTGGATGGTGCCAGCATTAAATAAATCTTTGTTATATTCAAATGCACACCTTAATTCACTTGTGTCTTCAATAATTTCTAAGGTTAAGTCAAATTTTGCGGAAACAGTTTGTTCATTCTCTAGAATAAACTCAGGTGAAATTTTTATACCTGGTATTGCTATTCGGTTATTTTTCAAGTGATTCATGCTGAACATGATTTGAAAAAGTGCATTATGGCTGGTGCTTCGACTGGGGTTTAAGTGTTCAACCAGGTGTTCAAAAGGAACGTCTTGATTTGTATGAGCATCTAAATTAATTTTTTTAACTTGCTTTAATAATTCGGGCAACATTAAATCACCAGAACAATCTACCCTTAACACCAGTGTGTTAGCAAAGAAGCCAATTAAATTCTCCAGTTGTTTTTGGTTGCGGTTTGCAACCGGTGCTCCTATCACAACATCAGG
>CALDFB010000185.1 GCA_937942365.1 uncultured Marinicella sp.
TATTCGCAAGCAGTCAGGTCTTTCAGCGTAATGTTCGCCAAGCTTGGCCCAAGGCAACTCAGGTACCAAGTGCAGGTGGCTATTACAGTTATTGGGTAGGCACTGATCAAATCAACAATCAAGCATCGTCAGCTAACGACATCAATCATACGCAGCTAGAATATACCTATGATGACAACTATGGTCATTTATTAACAGAACATACCAAAACACAAGGCAAGATAAAAGGAGTGACAGAGCAAGGGATTAGTAGTTACAAACAATATACTTATATTGATAACACCACGGGATGGATATTGGGGTTACTGGATGACAGTTATAGCCGCCAGAGCTTTGGTGGTCAGGATATGGAACAGTATTATGATTACGCATATAATCCAACGACATGGTTGTTGGAAAGTAAGGAACGTGGCTATGTTAGTCAGGCTGATGTTTATCAAAAGACGGACTATTCCTATAACTCGCTTGGCAACCTGACAGGAATAACGGTAAGTAATGCAGCCAATACAACTTCCTATAGCCATGGTTTTAATTATGATCCTTGGGGTGTATATATGACCAGTGCAACTGGACCATTTGGAAACAGTACATACTTAGCTTATCACCATGGTTTGAATGTTCCGTTTTATAGTGAAAGCATGGATAATCAGATATCAATGACATACGATGGTTTTGGTCGCCTTAAAAGCAGTATAGATCCAATAGGTATTGATATTGTGGAGGTAAAATATGAACAGGATCAAGAAATAGGTCTCGGTTTTTTTGTAAGTACCGAAATGGAAGATGGTTCATTTGGTCGAGTAGACTATGATTATGCAGGTCGACTGTTTAAGAGCAGCCACCAGGGATTCGATGGTACAGAGGTAGTTAGTGCTAATCTTTTTGATGCTCGGGGCCGGCTGGAATATCAGATCTTACCGACTTATTCAGGAGATAACTATCAGGGTGTTATTTATAAATACGATAACCTAAATCGATTGGTTGAGGAAACCACACCTGGTGGAGTTACCAGTACGGTAGCCTATAGAGGCTTGTATGAGGTTGAGTCAACCACGCCGAATGATGCGACCAGTGATGTTGTCAAACGCAGTTTCTTTGATCTTAACGGCAATACCCGATTATTGGAGCGGGATACATCGACGCGTTTATTGCCTTTGAAAACATCCTTTACCTACAACCCAATGGGCCAAGTGCTCACAGCAATGGATGACAACAATAAAACGATAGTTAATACATATGATGATTGGGGCAGACTAACAAGTAATGCTGACCCTGATGGTGGTACCTGGTACAACACCTATACACCATTTGATGAACTTGACACGCAGATAGATTCAACGGGTAATTATAATCGGGGTTTCTTCTATGATAATGGAATTAGGTTGGCTACGATCACAGCAACAGATGTCAATCAAGGTGTTAATGAGTTGACAGAATATAGCTATAACGGGCCTTTTGATTTACTGGACAATCTGAAACATGAGCACAATGGCGATTTGGTAGAGAGTCAGCTTCAATATGATGGCTATGGTCGATTGATCAGTGAACAAGTAAAAGACCATGTTACCTCAGAGCATGCGACTACTTTCTATCACAGAGACACAATGGGAAGAATAAAACAAATTGACCATCCAATTGGTATGAATGGTTACAATTTAAAGAGTGTTTATGATTATAACGTGAGAGGCTATCTGGTAAATATCTGGGCAAATAATCAAATTCTGTGGCAAGCTAAAAGCTACAACGCAGCAGGTGATTTGACAAAGGAAATAAGGGGAAATGGAGTACAAAGATCGCTCGCTATTGATCCATTAAAAAACACACTGAGTAACATTAGGGTGATGAGTTCACAGGAGCAGTTGTTATACAAAATGGATTACACTTACACCAAGGTAGGCAGGTTAGATACCAGTACAGATCGAATCAATAACATATTTGATACGCATACTTATGATGACTTGGGCCGATTGACTTACTGGTCTAGTGAAAGGCCGAGTATCAACAGTGGCTTAGATTTGCTAGAGCGTCATTACGATTATAATCCAGTGACACAAAAATTAGACAGAATCACCAACAATGGTATCCACACATTTTATCAATACAATGATGCGTCACATCCAGGAGCCGCCAGCGAAATCAGTACAGGAACAGTAAGTGATGTTCGTAGTTTTGATGATCTGGGCAGAGAGTATAGCAAGATTGGTGTGAACAGTCGTCACATGCGGCTTAATTCAGATGATTTGCCGACTGAGGTTGTTTATAACAATGTGGTCAGTCAGCTTCGTTATTCGGCAGATGGCTCTCGGGTGATGAAGTTTACAGACCTTAACACATGGAAGTTCAGTCAAGGAGATTATCAACGGATCATGTTTGATGGCCATTTGAAAGATGAATACACCATCAGTAGTCCAGAAGGCCCCATAGCCAAGATTACCAACAACAATCAAGGTCAACAGACGCGTTTGTTGTTTCAGGATCGCTTGGGTTCTGCGGTTCTAACGACGGACCTTGGGGGCCAGAACCCGGAACATGTGTACTTTGATCCTGAGGGTCAGGGAATGGATGTACATGGTCAAGCTACAAATGGCAGTTTATCGATGTTGACCCATGGATTTACTGGACATGAACACGATCCGGAGTTTGGTTTGGTGAATATGAAAGGAAGGATGTTTGATCCTGCGATTAAACAATTTACATCAGTAGACCCATTTAAGCAGGGCCTGTTTGATAACAAGGGTATAAATAACTACATGTATGTTGGCGGAGATCCGATCAATTATACCGATCCTACTGGACTTTGTACTGAAGAGCAGACAGCTGCAGGTTGCGTTGAAGGAGAATGGGATATGCCAGGATATTATAATTTTGATTTTGAAGAGGCCCAAAAACAAGCTGCTAGAGAACAAGCCACCCAAAAACAAGCTGCCCAAGCTGCAGTTGGAAATGGCAGTGATTCTAGAGCTGATAGACAGATAGAGTTGGCAGAGGGAAGTCTCAGCGATTTGCCTATTATGTTTTTAGATGCGGCGGCTCCGATGGCAAGGCTCTTATTTAACGATTGGGCAGATGGTGTTCAGGACGATCATGAGATACGTCTTCTTATGAATCACAATGGAGATCAACATCTTATAGAGACTCCGTGGTATGTTGATATTTTAGACCCAAGGAAAAGTATAGGTGGATTAGGGACTGCTGGGGCTCGAGCGCCAAGATTGTTTGGGCTTGGAACTAAATTACTAGGTAGTTTTAAACTCGGTAGAGGACCTACAGCTACACTAGTGCCTTTACTTGTTCCGACCGTGTCAGAGGTTTATGCCGGAGCCGTAGCGGGTGCTGCTGGCCTTGGTGGGCAGCTTTTAGCTCATTCTTCTGGAGGTGGTGGAGATGATGATTACTTGCCAGGTGGCTGGTCTCCACCAGAACCAGATGCGGGTACCTTAATGAAAGATATATTTCAACCAAAAGATGGCTTTAGGCAAGTAGACTTCGATCGAATGCGCCGAATTGCTTCCAATAAAGGTATCTATAACGTATCACATAGTTACGCTAAGCTACCGAGGTGGTTTTTTAAAAAGTATGGACTTAAATATTACAAACATAAAAGTTACTATATGAAACTATCAAATAAAGGAGGCCAAGAAGCAATAGAGCTTATTTTATTTGATTCTGAGAGGGTAGGTAGGGGTAATGCTGTTAAAAAATTCCGCTTTGGTCAATGAAGCTTCAAAAGTGGTTAAGCAAAACACTTGTTCTGTAAACATAGGTGTAAATCGAAAAGGAGATTTATTGAAAAATGGGTAATTGTCAGATTAAGTCTGAACTTCTATATATAAGAAGCTGTTCATTAAACATTTAAAATCCTTCTTTATGAAGATTGGCATCACCTATTTTTTATTTTGGGATGAAATCCAATTTTGAACTCTCTTTTGCAATAGTTTATTGCTCATTGGACCACCTCTGAGAATTAGGTCATGGAATTGTCGAATGTCAAATGTTGACCCTAAACTTTTCTTTGCCAACTTTCTGAGCTCTATAAAATTCATCATGCCCATCTTATAGCCTAATGTTTGAGCTGGCAAAGCCATGACATTTTCCACTTCAATCTTCGCATTGAGTTCATCCATTCCTGTAACATCTACAATATATTTTATGGCCTTCTCACGAGACCATTTTTTAGCATGAATGCCGGTATCAACAACCAGGCTTACCGACCTTAATAATTCAGATTTTAAGCGTCCTAAATTCCCTAATGGATCATTTTGATAAAATCCCGCTTCATTTGCCAAATGCTCAGTATACTAAGCCCACCCTTTAAAAAATGCATTGTTGGGAGTTACTTTCCTAAGTAATGGCAAATCATTTTGTTCTAGTAATGCAGCCACTATATGATGCCCTGAAAGTATTTCATGAACTGTTCGTGTTTTCAAATCAAATTTAGGGGTACTATTTATGTCAGAAGTGTTGATCCAATAAGTACTTGGAAATGAGTTATTAATAGCAGCAAAAGTATGCATCCCAGCTGGAATAAGCAGTTCCTTTTCAAAGGGAAGGGGGCTCACAACCATCTCGAATTTTGGCATCCTTAAAAACTCTGAAGACATGGTTTTTTGTGCTTCATTAATAAATCTGTTGATATCATTAATTAGAAGTTGCCTACCAGTATCGCTGTCTTTATAAAGGAATTCATCCATTCTACCTAATTGATTCATTCGCTCACTAACACTGCCATTAATGAAGTTATTATCTTTTAGTATCCGATCCATTACATTGGTTACCCTGTTAACTTCAATCTTTCCATACTGATGGATTTCATCAGCCGTTTTATTGGTATCTGCCAACAATTCAATCATTAACTCATAATATTCGATTCCACGAGGTTGAGCCCAGATACCATCGCTTTCTTTACCTTTGGGTAGTATTTTTTGTTGGGTTTTGATCATAGCCCTATATGAACTGTATACTCTTGTTTCGATTAGTTCATGTACAATTTTTTTTAACCTTATTTTTTCTATAGATTCAATTTCTAGTGCATCAACTTTTTTACTGAATGTCTTATAAAAGGGGTGCTGCTTAGTTTTTGGCTTGATGAAAGACTCCAAATTTTGAATAGTTCGTTCAATGATAACTTTAGGCGGCACCCAGTCTATATTTGCATCTGCAATAATTTTTCTATTTAGACCAACTGCCAATCGGTCAAAGAGTCTGAGTCGCTGCAAGTAATCAACTGCATCCTGCTTTGTTTTAAAAGGGTGGGAATTAACTAAAACGTCGGACTCAATAATATGTGGGCCACCAACTTGTGTCATAACATATGGTTCTTGCCCATGCCTAAAACTAATATGGCCAACCGAAAAACCATCAAACCCATCATAATTATCCAAAATATCTACCATCATATCTTGATTATAATCGGGCTGTATTTTTGATTTTATTTGTTTTATGCTGTTCTTAATTTGTTTCAATCTTTCACGAAACTCATTCTCAATCCACGGCATATAAGCGCCCATTTGATCATTTGTATTTTTTCCTACTTTACCCTTTTCTATACCAAGCGCAGTGGCGTCAACTGGTCGGTATTGAAAATAAACTTTGGCTGCCTCTTCATACAAAGAATTTAATTGTGATTGAAAATCGAATTGGCTTTTATAACAACCAGATAAAACAATCGTTGCAAATATTAAAAATATAACTTTATTCATTTCCGTCTCCTATGAGACCCACTCATGTAGGCTCGTTTTTTATGTACGCAAGGCTTAACTAATTCATATTGACTTTTTTGTAAACGTTTCTCCAGTTGCAACATTGGCAAGCATAACTGCCACCAAGCCCAAAAAAATCAGCAAAAAGCTAATGACTTCGATAAAAGCAACTTCTTCACCTAAAACTAGTACAGAACTAATCATTCCAACTATCGGTATCAATAAAGCCATGGGTGTAATGCTTGCAGCAGAGTATTTTCTGAGCAACACCCCCCATAATGCATAGGCAAGAAGAGTTGAACAAAAAGCTAAAAAAGTAACGCTAACCCAACTCATGAAATTTAATTGAGCCAATAAATACATAGGCTGATCGGTTTCTGTCAGAATTGAAATCACGAATAAAGGGACTGGTGGCACCAAACATGCCCAAACCATTAATTGGAATAAATTAACATCTTTCATTTTTTTCATGATGATATTTGAAAACGCCCATGAAAGCCCTGCTAACAAAATCATCAATAGCCCAAGAGTGGTAAACGCTTGGGAACCCGAGGTGAGAAGTGTTAAAAAACCTAGCAATGCAACAAGAAATCCTTTTACATGTAACGATGTAATAGTTTCTTTAAACATTATGATTGACAAAATAACAGTGAAATAAATTTGTGACTGTATGAGCAAGGAAGCCAGCCCAGCTGTAATATGACCATCTAAAGATATAAATAAAAAGCTAAATTTAAATATCCCAATAAATATCCCAATACCTAGTACTGCTTTCCAATGGTTCTTAGGAAAAGGAACAAAAAAAACAGCTGGTATCGCTGCCAGTGCGAACCTTAATGCCGAAAATAAGAAAGGTGGCAGTTGATTTAATCCGACTTTTATCACAACAAAGCTTAAGCCCCACATTGTGACGACCAATATTGCTAAGAAAAAGTCATTTCGTGAAATTCTCATCTTGCAAATTTAACCTGCAGCAATAACTTCTATTTCAATTAACCAATCTGGATTTACTAAACAATCAACAAACAAAGTGGTTATAGATGGAGCTACACCATCAAGCAATTCTTTCCTGACATCAACCAATGATTGAATCACAGTTGGCATGTCATTTGACTTGGTTAAATATATATTCATTTTTACAATGTTGTTAAAATCCATATCTGCTTCTTTCAAAACTAACCTGACATTTTCGAGAGCCTTTCTACATTGATTCTTGAAGCCTATTTCAACGATACCATCTTCATTTTGGCCAATTTGACCAGAGACAAAAACC
>CALDFB010000186.1 GCA_937942365.1 uncultured Marinicella sp.
GTATTAAATAGGCCATTAAAATTAACCCCACTTTAATTTTTTTCAATTTTTCTTTATCATACTCCTTAACTCTTGGTTTAGTATTCCAAAGACCATAAATAATGCTCATTGCGAATATTGATAAAGACAGGTCATATGCCGTTTTGAAATTCTTCGCATACAGTAATATTGTCAAAACGAGCACCAATAAACCAATTGAAAC
The DNA here is from genome assembly GCA_937942365.1 of uncultured Marinicella sp. Lineage (GTDB taxonomy): Bacteria > Pseudomonadota > Gammaproteobacteria > Xanthomonadales > Marinicellaceae > Marinicella. The sequence continues at coordinate 203 of CALDFB010000186.1, forward strand.
AAACCCAATCATGTCAAACCTTAAAGATGGAAAATTTAACTTTACCGTTATTTTTTTATTTTTAAAACGAAGAAAAAAATTTATGGAATTTATTACCGCAGGCTGGAACCAGCGTAGAAATGGAGATACAGTGATCCCTGCGCAAAATATACCAACAACAATCATTGTGTATGCAAAGGCAAAAGCAAGGCTTGCAGCAATAAAAAACAAAGTATCACCAATCGTTAGCCCACTAGGGTAAAAATCAATATTGCCACAGTAAATAATTGTAACCAATACTCCAATAACAATATTAATTTGAATACACATTTTTGCTATAAGAAGGGCAGAGTTTATTGGTTGGTCATATTTATCGGAAAGCATAGGTTTCTCCTTCAAATAGTAATATTATATTCTCGACCTTTAATGAGTCTTAGTTCTTTTTTGTTGCTTTGAGTTGTTATATTGTGAATATTTTGAAAAAATTTGAATCCTACTACTTATAGCTATAATCTAAATATTCATAACTAATTAATATGAATTCCACACAAGCCAAACAAATCCCTATTGAGAACTTTTTAGGTAGGCTCAATCATAAGCCTGTTAAAACATCAGGTGCTGATTTGTGGTATCACAGTCCGTTAAGACAAGAAGATAAAACCCCTTCATTCAAGGTCAATACCATTCTTAATACTTGGTATGATTTTTCTTATGGTGAGGGCGGCTCGATCATTGATCTACTCATGACTATGTATAATGAGGATGTTTCTGGCGTTTTGAACCGCCTTTCATCAAGTTATGGTACTGTATCACCTGTCAGACAGTTTGAAACTGTCAGGGTGCAAAAAAAGCCTGCTGAGAGCAAACTTAATTTGGTTGGAATCACTGATATTTCTGAAAAGGGTTTATACGCTTACCTTAAAGACCGTTGTATTGATGTTGATATAGCGAAGCAATACCTGAAACAAATCTATTTCACCATCACAGGTAATGATAACAAGTGCTTTGCACTGGCTATGGAAAATGATGTGGGTGGCTATGAGTTTACCAATGGTTTAAAGATGAAAGGGTGTATCGGTCATAAGGCGATTACTTCCATCAAAAGTGATCAAAATAAAAACGTTGTTGTGTTCGAGGGCATGATGGATTTTTTGAGTTTTCTAACCCATCAGAACATCACTGATTTTCAAAGCTCAGCCATTATTATGAACTCTGTTGCTATGAAAAAAGAAACACTTCAAGCCTTTCAAACGGGTGGTTTTAAAAAGGTTTATCTATTCCTGGACAACGATAACGCTGGTAATGAAGTCAAAGCGTTTCTCGCGAGTAATCTTGGTACTAATGTTGTTGATAAATCAGATATTTACCATGACTATAAAGATTACAATGAATATTGGGTAAATTTGGTAGTAAAAGATCGTGAATAAATGTGGAGAAAAAAGTTGAGTACAGAAACTATATTTAAAAAATTTGCTAGAGAAATAACAGGAATACAACAACAAAAATCTAATCATCAAAGATTAGCGAAGCAATCATTTGAACACACAAATAGAACTATAGAAAAAATCAAACAATCTGAAGGTAAAATTGACGACTTCAGTTCATCTGAAAACATGTCTTTTATAAATGTAGATGGTCAGAGAAAATTTTATGGGCATAGCACTCAAACGTTTGAAGACTTGAAGGAAAATCAAATTCATTTGTATAAATTGCAACTTCAATGGCTATTGGTTAACGCTTATGAGTATTTTGAAATCTATCTCAAAAGCCTTTATGCATCGTGCTGGAAAAGTGATGATATTTGGAAATTGAAACATTTTGGTTCATTGAGTCTTCAGGAATCAAAAAAACTGGCTTTGGATCAAGTTCATGAACTAGCTTTTAAGCTTGATTCAAAAGAAATATTAAATATTTTCCGAAAAAAAATACCAGGTATATCAACATTAGAAACCGAAAATAAATGGAATGTGAATTTGAGATTTTTTATTAATGTCATTGAAAAGCTTAGGCATATTATTGTTCACAATAATGGCTATATCAAAAATATGGAAAAATTTCAGGAAAAGGTATTTAAAGATTTAGGTTATGCTTTGAACTCTGAAAAAGTAGAAGAGTTAAAAGGAACTGTATCATTACTGGTTGATAAGAATGACTTTGTTGACTTAAGAAAGTTGTTAGGCTCGGAAAGTATTTTACCTCTTGAGTATTGTAGGTTTAGTATTCTGATTAAAAAAATGATGTGCTATGCAGACTTGCTTAGAATGAAAATTGGAGAACATGTTGAACAAAATGGTAGGTGATGAGTTAAGAGTGTAACTGTTTCAACAAACCTTTGATGAACTTTTCTGTGGGTGTATTACATGCTTCACAGATTTTAATGATTTCCAATAAATCCAAATTCCTGTCACCGTTTTCATACTTGGCAATAAAACTTTGTGGCTTATCTAATTTTTCAGCCAATTCAGTTTGTGTCAGATCATTGTCCTTTCTCATGGTTTTGAGGGCTTCTCTTAAGGTCAAATAATCTTTGTGCCAAATACTTTTCTTCATAAGAGGACTATATTTGATTTGACTTATTATCCCGTATTGGGATATATTCATCATTTTAAAATAACCCAATATAGGATAATACAATGAAGAAAGTAGTTATGATGGTTTTAATTTGCTCCTCTGGTGTAACACATGCTGGCTGGTGGGATTGCACAGTAAGAATAATTGATAAACACTGGGGATATGACCGATACAACTCACAAGCAACTGTCGAGGTTGAAGCTGACAGAAGAACGAATGCTGAGTATGAGGCAATCAAGTATGGTTTCTATAAAAAAGGTTTTTTAAGTTCTAAGTTGGTTTGTGCCAATGGTGATACCGATAAGGTCTGTAAGCTTTGGGCTGATTCTGCTGAATGTAGACGACAATAAGTGAAGTGTGTGTAATGCTGTGTTTTCTTTTTCCTCCGCAAAGATTTATTTTGTCGAGCTTGGGAAGCACAGTTTTTACATCTGGTATGTCGTTTAAAACTGGCATTGCCTCACTTTTTCATTTACTTAAATGTCTGACTTAACTATAGATAACAGATAAGGAAATAAAGATAAGAATAAAGATAGCGTGTGTTTTTTATCAGCTGCTTCCCTTAACAATCAACTCTGATGATTTCAGAATTTTCACAGAACTAACTAAATTGGTGTTTGGTCTTTTCACAAAACTAACTAATTCCAATTCCCTCTATTTAAAACCATCACAGAACTGACTAAACTCTGCACAATTGCCCTTGAGTTTTTAACGAAATAATCTCAAAACTGACTAAGTTTTTAACATCTGTAAGTGGCTTTCACAAAGCTAACTATTTTCAGCATTCGATTATCACTCCAATTTTCACAAAGCTGACTAATCTGTACTGTGCTTTCTTGGTTTTTTCACAGAACTGACTAAATCAGCCTTTAGAATTTTCACAGAACTGACTAATTATTTGTTTGTTCTACTGCCTTTTCAAACTGATTACAGTCATCAACATACCTGTCATAGTCCAATCAAGTCTTGTATTGATCTCGAAGTGGTTTGATCACAGGCTTTCATGTTTCATCAATCCTGTGGTTTTTCAGGTTCTTTTGGTGGGTGTTGATCCGCCATTGTTCCTGTTGAAATTCTGTTGTTGGGAAAACAGTCAGTAAATAGTCTGTGATTGTTTTTCAACTTTCGAGTTTAACCCTGCTTTTTTTCTCTAAAGTGTATGAGCTGATAATATAGCTGCATTCGGCCATTGCTTTGTTGATATCACGCACACAGTTGGATAATGCATCTTCTTGTATGTCGCCATCTTCAATCAAGGTAGATAACAAGATGTGATAACCCTTGATGGCGTCAACTTGTTTGAACTTATGACACAGACGCATAAAGAATCGCCTTCACAATATTGATTTAACTTTCATGTATTCATAATAGTTGAAGCCACGCCATTCAATCGCAAGAATCTTCTTTGAAATGAGTTTATTAAAAGTGATGTACAGCTCTGAGTGCAGTGGGTTTTTTCTGTCATTCTTGATGATTAAATCAATGGGTGAAAAGAAGCTGTCTAGTCCATAGGATTTTGAAATGTCTCAAGATAACTCATAACGCAGCCCTGCAAGTATCGAAATTCACTGCCTAATTTGCTCATAGCTGTAGTTTTTTCAAGCTCGCTTGAGTTGTTGCCTGATTTTGTAATAAGTCGTTATCAGGCCAAATTCTTCGGTTTTAACATCATCCTGTTTTAAAAAAAATCACTCCTCAACAGACAGTTTATGTAATGCTTCTTCAACGATTTCAGCCAATAGTGTTTTGTAATAAGCTTTTTTTGTCTTTATATTGGTCTCAGCCTCAATAACTGTCAACTGAGCGGGTGATATATCAAGAGTGTAAGGCAATTTATCAAACTTACCTTTTCTGCTTAAAGCAGGTAGTGAACCATCCGGGTTACGCAGCTTTGATTGTTTTCAACTGTATACATCGGGTAAGCTTTGATAAAGCGCAAGACTGTTTGAGTATTTTTTAGAAACATACATCTGCCACAAATCCAACTGAATGGGTTGTTTATCATCATTAGCTCTGGCATCTCGCATGTGCTTGTCTTTGTGTAATTGAACGGTTTTCGTCATGATTGAATCCAAACAAATAATATATCTCTATTGTAATGATCTGGCCTAAAAGGCAAGTTGATTTTTAACACGTTATGATATACTCATACGAACAATAAAAAAAACCTGTTTTACTGAATGGAACTAACTGATCACTTGCAACAACTCAAGCCAATGGCGGAAGAAATGGGTGTTGCACTGTATCAGCGGTTCACAGAAGATGAGGCAGCTACATTTCTTAACATCCCAATCGAATCACTCAAACTCATTCAAGGCCAAGGCAACATAGCCTTTATCAAACTGGATGAAAGCACCATGCAATATTTTGGGTATCAGTTGCTTGATTATCTAGTCGGTAATATCAACCAGACCAGTTTTCCAGCCCAACAAACCATCACCAATGATCGCATTATTCGATCTAAAGAGGTAATAGAGATGACAGGCTTATCTCGAACCACGCTTTGGCGTATGGAAAAGTACAAGAGTTTCCCGGCAAGAGTATCGCTTGGGAAAGGGAGTGTTGGGTGGAAGTTGAGTGAGGTGCAAAGTTGGTTAAGTTCCAGAAAATCTGTTTAGAAGTTTGTAAAATGAACTGTTAAGAAATTCATTAACATTTTCACATGAGTAAAATTGAAAATTTGTTTTCTTATTATCAATTACTATGGGTTTGTAGTAATAAAAATGTTTTTTATCTTTTGTTTTATATATCAGTTTTTTTAATTTAGATTCACAAACCTCTTGCTCCCTAAAGTCAAATTTTTGAATTATCTGTGATTTTCCAGAGTAAATTTTTTTATCAAAAATATAAATATTTAAGGATACTATCACTAAAAAAGATGAAATAAATGCCATTGCAAATGGCGATAGATTTTGGGAAACAGGGGTTGTCAATGAGTATGAAAAGTCCTTTATTGAAATTGCTAAACCTGTGAATGAGATTATTAGAAGATTAATAATAGTTAACTGTACGAGTGATAAGCTATTAATTAATTCTACACTCGGTGAATATTCACTGCCTACGGCATTGAACAACTTCAACAGTATGTTGTTGTTCATATAAGTCAAAGAAAAATAATTTAATGACACTATAATCAGCGCTAGGATTAATTGCTTTGGCCTTGAAAGAATTAAGTACTGTATAAATATTCGATGACCTAAAATGTAAAGACAAACAAGGCCAGAAAAAAATTTCCAATTGAGAAAAAACTCGACTGAATAGCTTGTAAATAAAGACAAGTGAATACTTAAAGCAATCATTGTAATCAATGTTATAGCTATACTATCACGCAGTTCATTAAAAGTAGTTTTTTTTATTTTGAATCGTTTTAATATACGTTTAAGTTTTTTACGGTTTTTAATTTTTTTTTATAGTCCATTTTTTATGATATTTCATTGGTCGATGAAGTTAGCCCAAAACTGCATCATATCAACACGCTCAGATAGATATTCAGCTTTATTATAAGCCCCTCTGATGGTGTTTCTGTCTTCGTGGCTGAGTTGTTTTTCAATATATCGACTGTCATAGCCCATTTCATTCAGGGTTGTTGAGCCTAAGTGCCTGAACCCATGAACAGTCATTCGGCCACGGAAGCCCATTCTGTATAAGGCAAATAACATGGCGTTTTCGCTGAATGGCTGTTTTTGGGGTTTGTGCGATGAAGCAAATACATAAGGGGAATGCCCTGTGATTGGTTTCAACTCCAAAAAAAGTTTAACGGCTTGGTTAGGTAAAGGAACAATGTGTTCTCTTTTCATCTTCATCCTTTCAGATGGTATCGTCCAAAGTTGTTTTTCAAAATCAAATTCTGACCATTCTGCAAACCTGATTTCATTGACTCGTTGAAATGTATAAAGCGCAATCCAAAGGCCAACTTTTGTGACTGGCTCCATTGGTGCGGTTTTCATTGCATTGATTAATTCAGGTAGCTCAGATGGTTGAATGCTGTTGAAGTTTTTTCTGACAGGTGTTTTTAGAACCATTTCGATACCTTCTACAGGGTTGCTTTCTATGATACCCATGACTTTGGCATAAACGAAAACGCCGTTACATCGTTGTCTCAATTTATTAAGCATTTCAAGAGAGCCTCGGCTTTCGACTACTTTAAGCACTTTGATTATTTCTTGAGTGGATATGCTGCCAATGTGTTTATCACCGATAAATGGAAAAATATTAAGTTCTAGTGTTCTCCGTACTTCTGCGGTGTGGCTGTCTTTCCACTTGTTGGATTTCAGTTCGATCCACTTCAATGCGACTGCTTTAAAATTATTGATAGAGTGCGATTTAGATTCTTTGCGTTTTTCTGAAGGATCCATGCCATCTGCTAACAATTGCCTGGCCTCGCTGATTTTATCTCTGGCTTTGGCTAAGCCAACTTCGGGAAAGACACCCATTGAGAGGGTTTTCTGTTTGTTTTGAAAACGATAATGGAATCGCCACCATTTAGCGCCATTAGGGTTTACCAGTAAAAACAACCCTTTACCATCGCTTAATCGATATGGTTTATTTTCAGCTTTGGCAGATTTGATGGCGCTGATATTTAATTTGTTTGAGATTGCCATTTTTGGTAGTTTTAAAAGCTTACCAACAATGTTACCAACAGTTGTACTGCAATGCAATGAGGTGGCTTGAAACACGATGAACAACAAAGCCCTTTATTTGCAATGGGTTTGAAGTTTTTTGGATGGGTTTGAAACAACCTGAAACAGGTTGTTGGTGCCGACACCAAGAGTCGAACTCGGGACCTACTGATTACAAGTCAGTTGCTCTACCAACTGAGCTATGTCGGCACTATCATTTGATGCTCGTCGAAACGAGGATGCGAAGTATAGACAAAATACAGGTATTGTTCAACTTTTTTTTAATCAATTAAACAACTCAAAGAACGTATGAATTTGCTTGGTTTATTGCGATAATGGCGCTTTGATTTAAAAACCAATGCAATGACGCCATTAAAACTAACCATGCAAGGGCTCAGTTCCTTGAACGACAACACGGTCAATATCAACTTTAAAGTAGACTCAGAAGAGGCTTTTGAAGTCGTTGCTGGGCAGTTTCTCAGGCTGCATTTCACCCAAAATGATGGGTTTGAGACCTTTCGATCTTATTCTATTGCCAGTATTTTTGAGCAAGAAAAAACAACCATGGATGAGGTTGATATAGCGGTTTCTTGGGTGGCTGGTGGTTTGGCTACGGAAAAATTATCTCACATGCAGGTGGGTGAAAGTATTGAAGCAACAGGGCCGTATGGACGGTTTTGTTTATTACCTGATTTACATCAGCGTTATTTTTTGATCGCGACTGGAACGGGGGTGACCCCTTATCGAGCCATGCTCAGAGAAATTGAGCTGCGCCTCCAAAAAGGCAGTGAGTTTTATGTGGTAATGGGCGCTCAGGATGAAAGCGGGCTGTTATATGAAGCTGATTTTGTCGCTTTGGAACAGGCCTATGATGGTTTTCATTACATACCATGTTTATCCAGAGAACAACGCATGCAGAAAGGAATCAATGATCACTCTGGTTATGTCCAAGACTATTTGGCACAGCATGAATTCAATCCAGATAACGACATTGCATATTTATGTGGTAACCCCAATATGGTGGATGATGCTTTTTCATTACTCAAAGAAAAAGGTATGCCCGTGCCACAAATAAAAAGAGAAAAGTACATCAGTCCGCCGGCAAAGAAAAAGTAAAATAGTGACATTGTAGTGAATGTGTGACTCATTTTATGACCATTGGTACATGATTTATCCACTGCAGTGCTTTTAGAATAATTCAGGTTAAACAGCAAAAATATTTATGAAAAAAATCTTAATCGCCTTGATGGCAGGGTTAACGTTTTCTGATGGAGAGGCTTTAGAACTCAACCCATGTTTCATTGGTGCCGACAGTTCAGGAATTAATACCCCAGCACACTGTGGCCGTCTAACGGTTCCTGAAAACAGAGACCAACCCAATAAAACCATCGATCTGAACATCGCAGTGATCAAAAGTAGTTCCAATGAAAAGCTCAATGACCCGCTTTTATTACTGGCAGGAGGCCCAGGACAAGGTGCTGTTGATACCTTTGCTGGTATTGTGAAAGTTTATAAAACTTTACTGCCAAACAGAGATGTGGTTTTGGTAGATCAGCGAGGTACTGGTGACTCAAATCCATTGCGTTGTGAGGTTGATCCTGACGAATACGAAGTGTTGAGTGATATGAGCTCAGATGCTTGGAAAGACTGGACCAGTGCTTGCCATAAGAGCCTGAATGCCGATACCCGCATGTATACCACCACCATTGCTATTGAAGACTTAGAAGCTGTCAGAAAAGCATTGGACATTGAACAGTGGAATCTATACGGTGGTTCATACGGCACCCGCAAAGCATTGACTTATATGAAGATGTATCCTCAGTCAATCCGTTCAGTTATTTTGGATGGTGTGGTTTCCCAAGATGAAGCTTTGGGTACTTCGCACGAAGCCAACTTACGCAGCACCTTGGATCGAATCTTCGCGCTTTGTAATCAAGATGAAGCGTGTTCAGAACGATTTGGCGATGCTGAGCAACAGATGTGGAAGTTTCTTGATCAATTGAAAGAACAACCGATTAAACTTCGATTGCAAAATTCAAGCACGGGTGTTTTTGAGGATGTGACCATGACTCGTGAATATGCGACCATAGCTTTACGTATGTTTTCCTATTCGCCTGAAACCATGGGCTTGATTCCATTGATGGTATCCCAGGCCAACCATGGCCAACCAGAAACCATGGCTTATCAAGCGCAGATGATGATGAATAGTTTAAATCAAGGTATCAATAACGCGCTTGAAATTTCAGTGTCTTGTGCCGAAGATGTGCCCTATATGCCCATTTCAACCCAAGTCACTAACTCATTATTTGGTGATGATTTGTTTGAGTTGATGCGAGCCAGGTGTGAATTGTGGGATTCAGTGACTGCAGACCCATCATTCAAAGAACCGGTTAATTCTGATATCCCTACTTTGTTATTATCAGGTGAATATGACCCGGTCACACCACCAGAATTTGCTGAAAAAGCCATGCAAACTTTAAGTAACTCACAACACTTGGTGGCTAAAGGTCAGGGTCATATTGTTAGTACACGAGGGTGTATGCCACAAATCGTTACAGCATTTATTCAAAATCCTGAAACTGAATTGGAAACAGAATGCATGAAAAATTTCGATGACTTTTCTTTCTTTATCAACATGAATGGGCCACAAGAATGATTACAGTAGAAAATATCAGTAAATCCTTTGGCGATGTCAAAGCAGTCAAAGACGTCAGTTTAGTGGCCGAAGACGGGAAAATCACCGCTTTATTGGGTGCCAATGGTGCCGGAAAAACAACATCTATGCGAATGATATATGCTCTGATAACACCAGAAACTGGGGTGGTAACAGTTGATGGTATTAACTCCACTGAAAACCCAGTAGATGCCAGAGCCAGGATGGGTGTATTACCAGATGCACGTGGTCTGTATAAGCGTTTAACTGCACGAGAAAATATGGCTTATTTTGGCCGACTCCAAGGTATGAATGAAGCTGATATTACTCGCCGATCTGATGAGTTGATCGAACGATTGGGAATGGAAAAATTTGCTGATCGTCAAACCGATGGATTTTCCCAAGGCCAGCGGGTTAAAGTGGCCATTGCACGTGCCATTATTCATGACCCTCAAAATATATTGCTAGATGAACCTACTAATGGTTTGGATGTCATGAGTACACGTGCCATTCGAGCTTTTTTACGTGAAGAAAAAACCCGCGGTAAGTGTCTCTTATTTTCTTCACATGTGATGCAAGAAGTCTCAGCGGTTTGTGATGAAATTACAGTTGTAGATGCTGGCATAATTCGAGCTAAAGGAACAGAGGCTGAACTACTGGCATTAACTGGCGAAAAAAATTTAGAAGATGCTTTTGTGTCTTTGGTGACAAAAGAAGCAGTGACAGGAGCAGACTTATGATCAGTAAAGCTTTCAAAACAGTGTTTAAAAAAGAAGTCATGGAAAACCTTCGTGATAAAAGAACAGTGATGTCTTCTTTGGTAATGGGGGCAGTGTTGGGTCCGTTGTTAATGCTGGGGCTGTTTCATGTCATCACAAATGTAACCAAAGGCAAGGCAGAAGAACAGTTAGAGTTGCCAGTGATTAATATACAAAGTGCACAAAACTTAGAAAAACACTTACTAAGTCAAGGGGTAAAGATTATAGAGCTTGATGAAAAATCTCCAGAACAAGCGATTAAAGATAAGGATCATGATGTCATTCTTGAAATTGATGAAGGGTATTCTGAGGACATGAGTAGTGGCCAAGTTGCTAAAGTCATGCTTTATTATGATGGGTCAGCTAAAGGTAACAGCAATATTTCAGTGAACAAAGCCCGTAGTATGATCAATGCTTATTCTTCGAGTATTGGCGCAATCCGCTTACAATTACGTGGTGTATCCCCAGGCATTATGAATGTGATTTCTATTGAAAATCATGACCAAGCATCTTCAGAGTCTAAAGGTGCTCAGATGATGTCCTTTCTACCCTATGTTCTGATTATAGTATTATTTTCCGGCAGTATGTATTTAGCGATTGATACCACAGCAGGAGAAAAAGAACGAAAATCTTTAGAGCCATTGTTTTTAAACCCCGTTAGTCGCACTGATATATTATCCGGTAAATTGGCCGCAACCATTTCATTTGGTTTGATTACTTTGGTGGTTACTGTCATAGTTTTTAAGTTAACACTGCCATTTTACCCGATGAAAAAATTGGGCGTTAATCTAGATTTGAGTATGTATAAACTGCTGGTGATATTTGTGGCTCTGATGCCATTGGCAGTTTTAGCAAGTGCCATTCAAACCATTATCGCTTCTTTCAGTAAAAGCTTTAAAGAAGCCCAAACCTATGTAGGTATGTTAATCATTATCCCAATGATTCCCAGTATGATTTTGATGCTTTTGTCAGTTAAAGAAAAACTGTGGATGATGGCTGTCCCTATTTTGAGTCAAAACTTAATCATCAATCAAATCATCAGAGGAGAAGATCCAGGTGCTGCTGCTATATTGGTTACAGTTTTCAGTACTTTATTCTTCGGTTTGTTACTTGCATGGATAGCTGTAAGGCTGTATAACAAGGAAAACATGTTATTTGCGGATTGATCATGAAACACAACCAAACCCTATTAACCCTTTGCTTGTTGGCTGCTGGTTTTGCAGTTCAAGCTGAAGAGAAAAAAATTTATAAGTGGACTGATGAGAACGGTGTGATCCATTACACCGAAACCAAGCCCAATGATAATTATAAAGAAGCGGATCTACCACCGCTTTCAATCGTACCTTCAGCTCCAGTAAAATCGCCAACAACTTCAAAAGCCACTGATGAAGACGCTGATCCAACAGTGGTTGAGGAGTTCAGTTTAATTCAGCCAGTTAACGAACAAAATTTATGGGGTACAGGTGGAAAATTAACAGCGCAAGTTTCTGCACTTACGCCAGCACAACAAGAAAAGTACCAAATACAATTCGTTATTGATGGCAAGAAAAAGAAGGCGGCAGATGGCAGCACGCAAGTTTTTGGCGACATTTTTCGTGGTGAGCATAAGGTCAAAGCTTTATTGGTTAACAGGTTCAACCAGAAAGTCATTGAAGAAACTCAGACGGCCACCTTTTTCATGCACCAAAACTCGGTAAAGTAAAAAGCAGGCGGAATCGAACCAACTACGTCCGACCTGCAGACAGAGGTTGAATACTGAGCTATGAGCACTTTGATAGTGGGCATGTTAATGGCCATGTCGACGCTGCAAATGTTTCGACTCAATTCTTGGGTTATCAGTTCAACGGTGATTATGCTGCTGGTTTCTGTAGCCGTGAGCATAACTACTGACTTTCATACCATCAGCCAAGCATGGTCTATTTTGGTGTTGATTACAGCAGTGGTTTTATTGAACCAGCCTAAGCTTCGCTTTGGAGATTTATTGGCATTGAATTTATTGCTGTTTATTCATGTGCTCAGTGCTTACCTCTCCGATACATCAGCAACAGTATTGTTGATCTTGTTTATCAGTTCTTATTTAATTCCTGCTTTAATCAAGCGTATATGCTGGCAAGATTGGTTGTTAACACTGGCCTTAACAACTTGGTGGGTTTTACTCGGGCACAATTGGTGGTGGGTGTTTGTAGTGCTAATTTATGTGGTGTATTTGCTGAATATTCAATACAAAACTTTGGCTAATCATACTGATTAATAGCAGCAGAAAAAAGTTGAATCAGTTAAGATAAGCGTTGTTTTAATTGTTACAGTTTTTTCATGAGAACCACCGCATTCCACCTAGTTACACGTAAGGAAACCCCTCAAGACGCAGAAATAATTTCTCATCAGCTGATGATCCGAACTGGTATGATTCGAAAACTAGGGGCGGGTCTATATACTTGGGCGCCGCTTGGTATGCGAGTCTTGCAGAAAGTTGAACAGATCATCCGTGAAGAAATGAATGCAGCCGGTGGGCTAGAAATGTTGATGCCTGCTGTGCAACCCAAAGAGTTATGGCAAGAAACAGGTCGTATAGATGATTTTGGTGGGCAATTATTAGCCATTCATGACCGAGCGATGAGGGATTATTTTTTCGGGCCAACGCATGAAGAAGTGATCACTGACTTTGTTCGCAATGAAATCAATTCATACAAACAATTGCCGATTAACTTCTACCAAATTCAAACTAAATTTCGGGATGAAATCAGACCGAGATTCGGTGTGATGCGATCACGTGAATTCATCATGAAAGACGCCTATTCATTTCATTTGTCCCAAGAATCATTAGAACATACTTATCAGAGTATGAAGCAGGCCTATACCCAGATCATTGATCGGATTGGACTGGATTTCAGATGTGTGTTGGCAGACTCAGGCGCTATTGGTGGTTCAGGCTCTCAGGAGTTTCATGTTATTGCTGACTCTGGGGAAGATGCCATCATGTATTCTGACAGTGGTGAATATGCGGCTAATTTGGAAAAGTGTGAAGCGGTTAACTTGATTGCGACGCGAAAAGATGCGGCTCAAGCACTTAACAAAGTATCAACACCTGGACAAAAAACAATCGATGAGCTGAGTGAATTTTTGGGTGTTACTAGTGACCAAACGATCAAAACATTGTTGGTTGAAGGCACAGAAAAACCAGTGGCATTGGTGATTCGCGGCGATCACAATTTGAATGAAATTAAGGCAGTTAATTTAACGGCTGTTGCATCACCATTGCGGATGCTCAATGATGAAGAAATCAAATCGTTGACTGGTTGTGATGCCGGCTCAATCGGTGTAAAAGGTTTAAATGCCACGATTATTGTTGATCGTACGGTGGCCAATATGAGTGACTTTATTTGTGGTGCCAATGAAAACGATTTCCACCTGACCGGTGTTAATTGGGATCGAGATGCGGATTTTGATTCAGTCGAAGATTTGCGTGATGCCATGGAGGGTGACCCCAGTCCTGATGGAGTGGGTGTTTTGCGAGAAGCTCGAGGTATTGAGGTGGGACATATTTTTCAATTGGGCAATAAGTACTCCACTGCCATGAATGCAGTGGTTTTGAATGAACAAGGCAAATCACAAGCCATGGAAATGGGTTGTTATGGTATGGGAGTTACACGCATGGTGGCCGCTGCCATAGAGCAAAATCATGATGATAAAGGCATCATTTGGCCAGCTAACATTGCACCATTCCAGGTGGCTATCTTGCCGATGAATTACCTCAAGTCAGAACGTGTTAAAAGAGCCGCAGATGAATTGTATGAGAGCCTTAATGCACAAGGTGTTGAAGTCATTTTAGATGATCGCAAGGTAAGACCCGGGTTCATGATGTCTGATTTCGAACTGTTGGGAATTCCACATCAGGTCATTATAGGTGACAGATCGCTGGACGAAAATCAAGTTGAATATCGAAATCGCTCTGACATGGAATCTATTAAAATCAGTCGTGATACAATCGAATCCATGTTGGTCGAAAAAATAAGGGCATGAGTAAAAAAGTAAAGAATTCTTTGAAGGACTCGGCTTTGTTTTTAAAACATGCCATAAAAAGCCCCATGCAGGTGGCATACTTTATGCCCTCCTCTCCATGGCTGATAGATCAGATAGCCAAATGTGCGCACTTAGATGATGCTAGACACATCATGGAGTTAGGGCCTGGAACGGGTGGAACAACCAAGGGGATTCTCAAATACATGAGGGATGATGCCCAGTTAATCAGTGTAGAAATCAATCAAAAGTTCATTGAGCATATGCAAAAAACCATTGCTGATGAACGTCTGAATATCAGTGACCAAGGCGCGCAGAACTTGGTGAAAATAATGGATGAGCATGATTGGGAGTCAGCTGATGTAATTATATCAGGCATACCTTTCACTACCCTCCCTAAAGGCATGGACAAAGCCATTATGCAAGCTATTCATGATGCCTTGAAACCTGGTGGCATATTTTTAGCCTACCAATTACGTGATCATGTCAGTAAACTTGCGGAGCCTTTGTTCGGCGAGTATGCTTTTAAGAAAGTAGAATTTAAAAACATTCCACCGATGCGTATTTATACTTGGATGAAATGAATTAGCACATGAAAACCATTGGCTTGTTGGGTGGTATGAGCTGGGAAAGCAGCCAAACTTATTACCGAGAATTGAACTTACGAATTAACCATGAGCTGGGTGGTTTACACTCAGCCCAATTGGTTATGATCAATGTTGATTTCGCACCCATTGAACAGTTGATGGTTGCTGGTAATTGGATTGCAATCAGTGAAATTTTGATCAAACATTGTATACAGCTACAAGATTCAGGTGCAGATTTCATTGTAATAGCAACGAACACCATGCATAAGCTCGCACCAGCTATTGAAGCAGCTATTCAGATTCCTTTGTTACATATAGCCGATGCGGTGGGCCAGTCTCAAGTGATCAAGCCTTTGAAAACAGTGGGTTTATTAGGTACAGCTTTTACCATGGAAGAGGATTTTTATAGCTCTAGACTGAAGTCTCAATATGGTTTGGACACTTTGATTCCTGATGATCATCAACGTTTAATGGTGAATCAAGTCATTTTTGATGAACTGTGTAAAGGGCAGTTCAATACCCATTCCAAGCAACAATATTTAAAGGTTATCAATGATTTGTCACAACAAGGCGCTCAAGCGATCGTATTGGCCTGTACTGAGATCGGGTTATTGGTGCAACAAGATGACACTGATGTCACCCTGATAGATGCCACGGAAGAACACATCATAATGGCGGTGCAACAAGCCCTGGTATAAGTGTTTTTCAGTCAGTAAGTGCTGACTGATAAGCCGTTAATATCAACCTCTTTCACCTGTTCTACGGCACGGACTAAGGTAGCTATATCTATTTCTTTGGCTGAAAATAATTGTGCTTTAAGCGCGGGGTTGGCTGCTTTGAGTTGTGATAATCTGGCTTCTATACCATTTATTGATACATTTTCACCGTTGATTGAATGGCCTGCTATATCCAGTTTGATGGTTGCAATTTTTGAGTCTTTATTGGGTTGTTCGGTGGAGTTTGTGCGACTGATACCTATTCCCGACTCCTTAACAAAAGAAGTACTGACGATAAAAAATATCAGCATGATAAAAACCACATCCATCATGGGTGTGATATTAATTCCAGCCTCTTCCTGTGCATATCTTCTGATCGTATTTTTCATGGCGTATATCTCCGTTTTGTTTATATGTGTGACATCCCTGTAGTTACGAAGGTTCCTTTAAATCATGACTAACCCCACTGTGGTCTCAGGTTTAAACCCATTAAAATGATTCCACTGGTTTTGTAACCTTTTTCTTATTTAGGCTCTATAAGACAGTACATACTAAATTATTAAAGGAGTACGAAATGAAAAAGACCTTTGCCGTTATTGGTTTGTTGATGTTATTTATTATACAGGCAGCATCTCAGGCCGCTTCTTATGATGAAGCCAACTGGTACATCACTGTAGATGTGAATCAAGTCAGGAGTACGATATTACCTATTTTGCCGAATAATAAAGTGACCGATATTGAGGCTAAAATTGCCAAGCACTTACCTCAGGGTGTTGAGCAAATCAGTTTCTATGGTCACAGTGAGCAGGAGGGTGATTTATCACTGGTGGTTAACGGTGAATTCAGTTCTTTTGAGCTCAGTGAATACATCAACAGTTTGCTTTACTTGGTTGAAGATGAAGATGAGGTCGATGTGGTTTTATTCGACAGCTTTACTCACAACAGTCGAACCATTGAAGAGTACAGGGTTTCCGGAAGGGATGAGTCTAAAGCTTTTTACAGTGCAAAAGTAAACGATGCCACCATAGTTTTGAGCTTGGATGAAAGCGAAGTTAAGCATTGGGTTGACAACAAATACGATACCAATGAATTAAAGAATTCTGGGTTGGTTTCCGTTTTAGTCAACATTGAGTCCGCTATGGCGCATATGGGTGCTGATTTAGCCAGCAACAGCCGTTCATTCAATTCTGCAATCTTTCAAAAGATTAACCAGTTTTCAGCCAGCATATTTGAAACAGGAGATAATTTGAATATAGAAGCAGCCTTAAGCACAGCAGATGAAAAAACAGCTAAACAGTTAGAACAAGTGATTAACGGTTTAGTTGCGATGAATGCTTTGTCAACCATCGATCATGGAAGTGAGTTGGTAACAGGGGTTCTGGAGGCCTTAGAAATCAGCAATCAGGGCAATGATTTATTGATAAGAACAGAGTTTTCATTGAGTTTAATAAAAGAAATGAAAATGGCTGCTCAAAAAGATGGATTTGAAGTTAAACAAATAAATCATAATTAATGATCAGTTGATGAATGAGCAACAACTCATAGCCCATGCCCAAAAAGGAGCCGCTGATTGTTTTACTCAATTGGTGGCTACCTATCAGACTCGCCTCTATAGTTATTTGTTGGCAAGATGTCAAAACAGTTTTGATGCCGACGATGTGCTACAAGAAACGTTCATCAGCGCCTTTAAATACCTCAAAAGCTACAATGCACAATGGCAGTTCAGTACTTGGTTATTTACCATTGCCAGGCGAATCTTAAGCCAACTAAAAATCACTTACCACCGCACTTTGGAGGCTATAACGGGTAAAGAACCTGTCATTAATGAAGATCCTTTTGTCATTGATCAAAACAACATTTGGGCTTTAATTAAACAAGACATTAAGCCAGCGAGTTATGATGTGTTGTGGTTTTTTTATATGGAACAATTGAGTATCAAAGAAATCGCTCATATCATGAATAAAAGTCAATCATGGGTGAAAACGAACCTACACCGCAGTAAAATGAAACTAAGTAACAACACCGCACTGGAAGACATGTTAGTCAATGAATAGTATGATTTAGGCATAAACCATGATTGAAAAATTAGAACAACAGCTTACCCAAGACGGAAAGTCCATAAAAGACCTGGCTCAATCGCGCTTGGCCGGTTTGGATTTGAACCAGTCTTTGATGGCATCAATTGCACTTGAGCAAGCAGGCGAAAAAAAATCATTGGCTAAAGCTTGGTGGTATGGTGTGGCTGCAGCCATCAGTCTGTCGGTCATGGTTTGGACTTTCAGTTCAATGGATTCTATCCAGTCTAATCAACCCATTAAGACTGATCTGCCTGATTTTAGCCTGCAACAATTACCACTGTCCTTGGAAAAAACGATTAACCAACCCTTGATGAATGAACAACAAGCGATCATCGCTGACCTCAAAGCGTTGAAAAAACAGCTGTTATCAATTTGAATGTAGAGACTTGGTGGCTCAAAAACGAGTGTTTAAATAACAAATTGACCACTTATCCTAAAAACTCCTGTGACATTTGATGTTGATCTAAGATAATTGTTTTACCAACAGAGGTCAGTCATGAAAACTTTTAAAATTAAATTAATGATAGTGTGTCTCATCTTTTCTAGCTATTTGAGGGCAGACTTAAGTGGCGATTGGCAAGGTGAGCTTGATATCAATGGTACAAAACTACCCCTTGTTATTCATTTGGTGCAAGAAAGCGGTCAGCAAAAAGGGACTCTGGATTCGCCAGCACAAGGAGCCATGGGTATTCCAATGACGGCTTTAGAATTCAGTGATAACAAACTGATGTTCGAAATTGCTGAAATTGGTGTTCATTATGAGGGCTCCCTGGATGAATCGACCGGCTCAATAGAAGGTAATTTCATTCAAGGAGGCGTGTTTAAACTGTCACTTTCACCAGTTAAGCCAGAAGCTTTCAGTACAACTAACAGCAGTGACATCAATGACCTTTTAGGCCAATGGGGTGGCACCATCGAAATTCCTGGCAGTCCGTTGAGTTATATACTACATGTGAAAATAGATGGTGAAAAATTGGTTGTAACTGCTGACAGCCCTGATCAAGGTGCGACTGATTTAGTTGTCGACACCATAACTATTGAGTCTGGTCGAGTGATTTTTACCATGGATGCGCTAGGTGCTGAGTTTAAGGGCTCTATGAGTGAGGACAAAAAAACCATCCAAGGTGATTTTATACAGCAAGGCATGATATTCAAACTACAGTTGACTCAAGGCAATTCTCCAAAGCAAGTTTATGAACGTCCTCAAGAGCCCAAAGCACCATTTAACTACCATGTAGAAGAAGTGACGCTCAAAAACGTCCATGCCAATATAACATTGGCCGGTACTTTAACTAGGCCCAATGATTTAAGCAGTGTGAAAGCAGCAGCTGTGATGATCACAGGGTCTGGCCCACAAGATCGTGATGAGACCATCTTTAAACACAAGCCTTTTTGGGTTATTGCTGACTATCTGGCACAACAAGGGTTTGCTGTGTTACGTTTAGATGATCGTGGTGTTGGTGCCTCTAGCGGTGATTTCAGTCAAGCCACGAGTGAAGACTTTGTTTCTGATATCAGTGCAGCGGTTGATTACTTACAACAAAGAAAAGACATTCCTGCAGACAAAATTGGGCTGATTGGGCACAGCGAAGGGGGCATGATTGCTCCCATGTTAGCAGCCCAAAGAAGTGATTTAAGTTTCTTGGTTTTACTGGCTGCACCAGGTATGCCGATAACAGAGCTGTACGCAGAGCAAAAATTCCTTATAGCCAAAGCCATGGGGCAAGATGTGAAACTGTTAGAACAGCAAAGAAAGAAAGATTTGGCATTTCATGAAAAGATGGTTGTTTGGTCAAAGACAGGTGACTTTGAGCAGCAGGTGACAGATTACTTAGCTGATTCAATGAAAAGCCAAAACATGGATAAAAAGCAATTAAAACTGGCTGTTGATAATAGTTTAAAATTTTATAATACGCCGTGGTTCAAGTATTTCATTGCCCACAAACCTGCTGAATTTTTATCTCAAGTTAAAGCACCTATCTTGGCCTTAAATGGTGAAAACGATCTTCAAGTGGCTGCCGTATCTAATTTAAATGGTATTGAACAAACGCTTAATCAAGCTGGCCACAAAGACTTCATCATCAAAACCTTGCCTAAATTGAACCATTTATTTCAAACCAGTGATACAGGTTCTACCGCAGAATACGGTAAGCTGACAGAAACATTTTCACCTTTGGCCCTTAAAGAAATGAGTGATTGGTTGGGCCAAAGGTTTTAATTTTCAAATAAAAGGATAAATATGGCATGGCTTAAAGCGCCCAAAACCAATAAATATTTCTGGCTGTTTCATTTTTCAGGTTTGGGTGTATTTATTCTCATTAATTTTCTCACCCGTCAATTCACCCGGGTGGAGTCTGTTGAACAGGGTTTGATTTCACTGTTTATCGTATTGGTGGTTAACACTTTGCTTTGCTTGGTATTAAGGGAATTAATTCACCGTTTCCGTTTGGTTGCTTTTAACACACCATATATGTGGTTAAAGCTGGGAACTTTGGTATTCATTTTTGGATTTATATCAGCACTATTAATCACCTTAGCAATGGGTTTTTATTACATCATTTTTGAATACAGTCGAACGTTCATATTTTTTATGTTAACGGTTTACCAAAATTGGTTGGTGATGACTTTAATGATCGGTATATGGAGTGTTGTATATGTGGTGATCAGTCATGTGAATGCCATTAATCAGTTACAATCTGAGCAACAACAAACCAAGTTGCAGCTGAAAGAAGCCGAGTTGAATCACTTAATTGGTCAACTGAATCCGCATTTTCTGTTCAACGGTTTAAATAACATACGTGGTCTAATGTTGGAAGATGTGGGGCGAGCAAGACATATGTTGACAGAATTGTCGGATTTGCTGCGTTATTCATTGAACCAACCCAAAGGCAGATTAACCAGCTTAAGAAAAGAGGTCGAAGTGGTTCAAGCGTATATAACATTGGCGCAAATTCAATATGAAGATCGCCTGTTATATCAAGAGGAGATCAATGATGCTTTGTTGTCTTTTAAAGTGCCTCCGATGATGATTCAACTGTTGGTGGAAAATGCCCTGAAGCATGGTTTTGAACATCATGATGGCCCCGGAACACTTTATCTGGGTATCAAGAAACAGGCTGGGATGTTATCAATTACGGTACGTAATCCAGGTAGCATCAAAGCCGCAAAACTCCAAAACACTGATCAAGCCCCAACTGGTTTGGGGATTGCCAATATCAGAAAAAGACTGGGGTTATTATTTTCTGATCAGGCCAGTTTGAAAATTAAAGAAGTTGAAGGACAAGTAGAAGTCAAAATTTCCATGCCAGCAGAGAAAAGGGAAGAGTCATGTTAATTAAGGCAGTTATAGTAGAGGATTCAAGGCTGGCACAAAATGAATTGCTGGAGTTATTGAAACCGTTCAGCAGCGTTCATGTGGTGGCCAGAGTGAAAACGGTTGCTGATGCCATAACCACCATTAATAGAGAACAACCGGAGTTGTTGTTACTTGATATTAATTTACCAGATGGTAGTGGTTTTGATGTGTTGGATCAAATCAAAAAATGCCCGGCGGTTGTCTTCACCACCGCTTATGATGAATATGCAATCAAGGCATTTGAAATGAATGCTTTAGATTATTTGATGAAGCCAATCAGTGAAAAGCGTTTCAAGCAGGCCCTGGAAAAAGTATTGGCAAGAGGTACCAGTGAAGAGCCCTCGGAGACAATAAACCATAAGATCTTTGTTAAAGATAATGACCGTTGTTGGTTGGTCGATATCAATCAGGTCAGGTATTTTGTCAGTCATGGTAATTACACCCAAATGCATTTTGATCAACATAAGCCATTGGTGTATAAATCGCTCAGCCAGATTCATGAGCGCCTTCCAAATAAGCAATTTTTTCGAGTCAATCGCAGTCATATTGTTAATGTTGAATTCATTTCAAATATGGAGCCCTATGGCTCCAGTGGGCTCTTATTGACCATGAGTGATGGTCAGGAAATTGATGTTTCAAGGAGATATACCAGTCACTTAAAAAAAGTGCTGAGTTTGTGAAACGCTTTGTTGAAAAGTGATGCCTCTATTGATGACTTAAAAACCATGAATGCCTGAAAATTTTGAATAAAGCAGCGCTGTCTTGATGCTTCAGTAGAATAGGTGACACATAATTGTTTTTTTTATTTGATTGCAATTTAAATACAAATCATTTGCTCTTTTTTGCTTTCATAACACGTGTAGTTGACCTTTCTTCATATATCTTATAGCAAAATGATATATATTCATTTATAAATGCTGTGAGACTTTTATCCCTGAGTTTACCAAAACCATAAATTTTATTAGTAGCTATGACCGTTGAAATTGAAAAATCAATCTATTCTAAAAAAGAGCGTTTATACCTGCTTTATGAATCGCTGGTTACCAGTCAAATTTTGGTCTTGCTTGTTGGTATCATTTTGGTGTTTTCACTGTTGAATCAGACCGCTGTTTCAGTTTTAATAGCTTGGTTTGCTGTGTTATTAATTTCTGTCGTTTACCGTTTGCTTTTGAAAAAAAATTTTGATTCCCAAAGTGAGTTAGTGGCTGACAATATAGCCAAATGGGAAAACAGGTATTTAATTGGTGTGTTTCTGTCAGCAGTGGTGTGGGGTTCTGCAGGGGTTTGGCTCTTTGTAAAAAACTCTTTAGAACATCAGGTTCTACTGGAGCTGACAATTGTGGTTATCTGTATTGTTGCGCTGAGAATCTTATCGCCCATGAAGCGAGCTGTTTTGATTTTTTTGCCTATCGTAATCATTCCCTTAGCCATTAATATTGGTTTGACAAATAGCCAAGTAGCAATTCCAACGGTTGGGTTCGCAATATTGTATTTATTGGTTTCTCTCATAAACGGATTGAGATCAAACAAGAGCTTTAACGAAAATCAGAGACTTCGTTTTGAAGCCATTGAAAGGGAGCAGAAGCTTTCAGAAAGTGAAGAAAAGTATAGGTTGTTGTATGAAAAGTCAGAAGACGCCATGATGATCATTGCGGGTGATGACATTGTGATGGTTAACCAAGCAACCGTTGAACTGTTTGGCTATCAAAATGAACAAGAAATTTTAACCGTCAGCCCTTTTGTTTTCACTACAGAGCGTCAGTCCGATGGTGAGCTTTCAATTGAACATGTTAAGCGCATAAAAGCCATTGTTTATAAGAGGGGTTATTGTCGTTTTGAATGGCTCTATAAAAAACGCAGTGGTGCAGTCCATCCGGCTGACATTACGTTAACCTCTATCCCATATGAAGGAAAGAAAGCTGTATTTTGTATTCTTAGGGACATAACAGCGAGTAAAAAAGTTGAAAATGAGTTGATCGTTGCGCAACAAAAAGCAGACAGTGCTAACCAAGCCAAGTCGATGTTCTTAGCCAATATGAGTCATGAAATAAGAACGCCAATGAATGGCATAATAGGCACTACCGATTTGTTGCTACAAAATCCGTTGAGTGAAGAGCAAGTTTTCCGTGCTCAAACCATTAAAAAAAGCGCAACTTACTTATTGTCTATCATCAATAACATCCTTGATATTTCAAAAATAGAAGCCGGAAAACTTGATCTGGAGATGAGAGAATTTGGAGTTGTTGATTTAATTCAGGAGTTTTCTTCTTCAGTTTATAGCGCTGTGAAAGCAAAAAAAATAGACTTCCATTATGACATTAAAGACACCAAAAACCATTGGTATAAGGGGGA
>CALDFB010000187.1 GCA_937942365.1 uncultured Marinicella sp.
AACACCTTCATCAAACCAAATAGGCACTTCCTTGATAAAGCGAAAAAAGCCAACCCGATGCTGAAGCTCAGCATGCATCCATTCATGCGCAACCACATCAACATTATGTCCTTTTGGACCAACAACAATACATGACCCCCATGGTAAACGATGCATAGAAGCAGTCTCATTTGCCCCCCATCTTTTAGCTTCTTCAGCTGAGGCAGTAAATAAAAATTTCGGCAAAGATTCAGGCGAACCATATAATTGACTGATACGATTTGAAGCTTCAAGTAAAATTTGTTTTATGTCTTCCTTCTGTTGCTTGGAAACATTGTCAGTGACAAAAATCTGAGAAACCAGTTGTTCCTTCGACATCATAGGAATAAATTCACATGCAAAGGCATGTCGTTTAAAATATAATGTCAAAATACAGCACAGCAAGACACCAGCAAGAAATCCAAAGACGATTTTTCTTTTCACATTGATACCAAGGACTTATCTAAGAGTTAAACGCTACAATTTTAACCTATCCTGAACCATGCAAATTAATTGAATTATTTACAGTAAAAACATTCATTCGAAATAAAGATTTATATCAAAGTCAACAGCTACATTTAGATACAAATTAAAACAAAACCGCAACAAGAATTACGCTTTTATTCTCTAAAATATATTGGAACGAATAAATCAATAAACTCAAGGTATATTAAAAATGAAATCAAGACTCTTAAAAACGATCATTTCAGTAGTGGCTGTGATTCTCAGTACATTAAGCTTTGTAACAACATCGCATGGTGCGGTAAAACTAAGCCATAACGGACATGGTGAAATGCTTATGGCTCCTTTTTACAGTGTTGCAAACAATGTTTCTACTTTGATCAGCATTAAAAACACCCAAAGAGGAGAGTCAAAAGCTGTTAAGGTTCGTTTTAATGAAAGCGGCAGTGGTATTGCTGTACTTGAATTTAATTTGTACTTAAATCCAAGTGACAGCTGGGCTGCTGCATTAAGTATGAATGACCAGGGAGAAATTTTACTCACATCGAATGACTCAAGCTGTACTTTTGGCTTTAACTCACCTCAACCATTCAATTTAACTCAATTAGAAACAGCAGAAACCAATGCATAGCGAGAAGATTTACTCAGTCGAATACAAACAGGTTCTATTGAAATTTATGATATGGGTACAGAGAATTTAACCCAACCCGGATGTGAAGCCGTCAATGACGCCTGGGCCGAAGGTGGCCAATGGGCTAACGATCCAAGTCTTGGGCCTGTAACAGGAGGGCTGAATGCCACATTAACTTTGATTCAAGTTGCCAATGGTTTTGCGGTAACCACCCCGATCACAGCATTTAATGACTTCTATGCAGAAGGTGTTGTACCACATACATCTCCTACCAGTGATCATCCAAACCTCAACGATGCCGACACACAAAGTCAGCTCTTAATAGATGACCAACTTATCACCACTAATTGGCCATCAGGTTTTCACAGTATTGGAGGTTTAATCACCTATTATAATTTGAGCAATGACTACGACATCTCACCTGAAATCAATGGAAAATCCGAGTGGGCATTTACCTTCCCCACCAAATCATATGCTGCCAATACTACAGACAACACGCCGTTTAATGGGGGTTTAACGAATGACTCAGGGCAGCTTTGTATGGTTGATGCGATAGATTGTTTTGGCTTTCAATCCATTGACCGGGAGGGTGATAACTTTTGTGTTCTCTCGATTGTTTCACCAGCACCTCCTCCATTTCCAGCAGCCTGCCAATCGACCAATATTCTGGTTTTAGCTTCTGATTCAGAAATGACGGGAACTACATCAGTATTGTCAAACTTTCATGAAACACTTTCAGCGAAAAGAGAAGGGTGGTTGAATAGCCATCTTGATGATGCCAGATTGAGCGGAGGAAATAAGTTCATCAACACTTTAGGCGTAGGTGATGATCAAACAACACATACTTATTACGGCCTACCTGTCATAGGCTTTTCATTCAACCAATACACCAATACCAATGCGCAACCTGGTCTTTTGGCTAAATATGCAACTGCCAATGCATTTGCAACCCAAAGAAGGATTGAAATTGATGTGCCATAAAATACGAACCTTTGAGTTAACTAAAAAAGAGCACCGAAATGCTCTTTTTTGAACTTAAATTTCAATCTGCATCATTGAAATTCGATGCTCCACGAATCAATATAGCCCACATCTTGTCCGGCTCTATCTTTCACACGAAGTCGCCAAGTACCGTTGGCATTATTTACACTTGTTGCATTAACAGATACAGTCAGGCTTAAATTATCAGCACCACCACCAGATCTTTCTCGCAAAGTAGCAGATGCACCTGTAGGTGTTTCCAAAAACACTTCTAAATCGCCACGATAGGTATGAACTATTTCAAACTTGACTTCTACAGTTCCTGCATTACCTGTTCTGGTTACATTGATGTCACTGGTAATTCCCGTAGCATTATTGTCAGGGATATTGACATTATTCGTATTTTGGAAAAAGGCAGTTTGATTCCCACCACCGCTGGCTGCAGTATAACTTCCAGTTAGACTGGCACCTGTATATGCAGCATAGGCATTAACCAAAACATGATAAGTACCGGCTTGCACGTTATCGATGACACAAGTTTCATTATTACCTGTTGCCCAAGAGCGACAGTCATATGAACCCGCACCTGTGCCAGGAGCTGAGCCAAATTGAACATACAAATCAGCATCACCACTACCACCAGCCAAATTAAAGCTTAGGTCAGTAGCACCTGATGGAACCACCAAAGTATATCGTTTTTGATCTCCTTGAGATCCTGTCAAACCAGTTTTAGCCACACCATTGGTAAGTATTGTATTCCCAGAATTAGGAGGCGTTGTGCCTCCGCCACTTATTGAATCTATCGCTGCAGTGGCATTGGCATAACCTGCACCACAAATCGATGTCGTACATTGGTGATCACTGACATTTGCAAATGAATCAGCTGTGTCTTTAATCGTCTGTTCAATTTGAGCAGGTGTCAAAGAAGAATCAACTGACTTAATTAACGCTGCCAAGCCTGCTACATGAGGTGAGGCCATAGAAGTACCCTGTGACCAATCATAATTATTAGAGCCAGGCGTTGTGGTTCCACTGTTGTAGGTCGACAATATCATGTCGCTGGTACGTGTGGTTCCTCCCCTACAATCTGATGCTGAATTTGGCAACGCATTGGTAGTTGGGTCACACAAATCACCACCTGGAGCGGTGATATCAATAGAAGAACCAAAGTTAGAGTAATAAGCGCGTGAGCCATCTCTGGCACCTGCAGCAACAGAAATAACATTGGCACAATTTCCTGGTGGATAGCCTGCACTGGAATTGTCATTACCAGCAGCAACAACCACAGTCGCGCCTGCATTTACCGCTGCATTAATGGCACTGCTGTAAGTACTTGAACAGGCCGATGGAGTAACTGAACCCAAACTCATGTTAATCACATCTGCAGGGTTTGAGTTGACTGGGGCACCACCAACCGATAAGCCAGCTGCCCAACGAATGCCGTCCGCAATATCTGACAAAGAACCGCCACAAGTACCTAACACCCTAACTGGTACTAAGTTCACATTCCATGCCACACCTGCAACACCTGAATTATTATCTGAAACAGCAGCCACAGTTCCAGCAACATGTGTCCCATGCCAAGAACTATCGCTGGCCTCTGAGCCTTGACCACATTGCCCAGCTGTTGTCCAATCACCTGGATCCTGAGCATTTGAGTCACGACCATTACCATCATTGGAAACTGATGTACTTGAAATCATGTCATATTGGCCCACTACATTGTCAGCAAGATCGGGGTGTGGGCGGTAACCCGTATCCAAAACCGCGACAGTAACAGCGCTTGATCCTGTTGTTTCATCCCACGCACCTGGTAAATTCATACCTCCAGCCGAACTTCCATAATGCCATTGTTCATTAAAGCGACTGTCATTAGGCGTTCTGTAGGCTACCATCCATGCATCAATCTCTGCATATTCAACATCGGGCTGATCATTGATACGCTCAACAATATCTTGCATGTCTGCTGCTGATGCTTTGTTTACGGTGTTAACAGTAATCACTTCTGCATCTCCAGACATCATTCTTTTAAAAGTAAAAGGCACACCCAGCTTCTTACTGAGTATTTGAGTTTTGTTTTGTGCAGCCTTGACTGAAATTGATTTATTGGCTGTTTTGTATTTAACAATGATACTTTGTGCCAAAGGATGTGCTTGAGGTGTAAACGAGTTCATCGTACTGGCTTGAACTGTTAATTGACCTGGTTGCTTGTAAATCGCATTCAAGCTTTCATCTTCTTGTGCCATGAGTTGTGTGCTTAAACTTGCACCCAATGAAATCATAGCTGGCATAGCATATCTTTTAAATGTACTCATAATTAATTTTGCTCCTCTTTTTATATAATTATTTGTGTTCGAATTTCGAACCAATACATTCTGGCATCATTATGGGTTTATTTGCGACTAATTTGAGAAATTTTCTGAAAAAAGGTTGTATTTCAACCGTTGAATCATTGATGTAAAAAACCATAATTCCGTATCACAAGTCACCATGTCTTATTACCTTGTATCCGTGGTGCATTGGGCGTATTAATTATTAATAAAGTCATCAAACTACGTCGTTACAGCCGAACCGATAGTCCAGTAACTGGAATCCAGGCACGTATTGATCAGTTTAATCAGGTTCCATTATGAAATGAGCGTTTATAAGCCTAAGCTCATTGGTAATGATTCATCAGTGAAAGAAATTTTCACCCTATTAGGGTTTTAAAGACCCTAAATGCACCTCGGGTTACATTGTGATTATGATGGTTAACTATAAAAAGGAGTCAGTCCTTGAAGAAATCTTGATTTATTTGTGCTTTTCTACATAGCGGGCTAAATGGCCTGTGAGCCATAGCGTGATATATCAGGGTACTTCCAAACTAAATATGAAATTAATACCGCAGCTACAAACTTGATAGCTAATGAAAAAAGTGAAATTCTCCAGTGTTTAAGGCTGCGTTTTGGATTACACCACCCCCCTGGTTTGTCATCATTTAAAGTCATCAAATGGCCAAAGAAAGTCCAATATATAATAATGATTAATGAGTGGGTATATGCAACACCAAAAACCAGTGACATGAAGACTGTGAGAAAAATGATTAACAAGAATGAAGCGATTAAAGTTTTGATGGTTGGTTCATTAGATCAAGTGGTTTCGATTATACAATACACTGCGTTATAATATTTCGATGACATATATTATGACCGGAATCGAAGGATTCAAACTCACTCAACAAGACATTCAAAACCTCAACCATCCATTAACATGTGGCGCAATTCTGTTCAAAAGGAACTATCAAGATTATCACCAACTTGTTGCATTGGTGAAGCATATTAAAGCCATGAAAGGTCAAGATTTCATTCTTGCTGTCGATCAAGAAGGCGGACGGGTCATTCGCTTTGACCTACCATTCACACAGTTACCACCATTGGGCTTAATTGGCCAAATTTATCACACTGATAAAGAGGCTGCAAAAGCTTTGTGTCATTTACACGCTTGGTTAATGGCCAGTGAGTTATTAAGTATAGGCATAGATTTGAGTTTTGCGCCAGTTTTAGACCTCGATAATGGCAGTGATGTAATCGGTGACAGATCATTCTCTCAAGATAAAAACCTGGTTGCTGAATTGTCAGAAATATATGGAAATAGTATGCATGCTGCCGGCATGAAAACCACAGCCAAGCACTACCCTGGACATGGTACAGTCAAAGCCGACTCACATTTCGAATTACCCACTGATGAACGACCAGAAGCAGAGTTAATGAATCAGGATATGTATCCATTTCAACAATTAATCCCAACTGGTTGTATCGATGCCATGATGTTGTCACACGTAATTTATTCACAAGTTTGTGACTTACCAGCTGGTTACTCTAAAAAATGGCATCAGGAGATACTGCGTAAAAAACAAAAATTCAATGGCGTAAGCATCAGTGACGACTTAGGCATGAAGGCTGCAGAATGTGTAGGAAACATCCAACAAAGGTATCAAGCATGCATAGATGCTGACATTGATTTAACCTTGTTATGTGAACCTCAATTATGCACCGAACTGTTTTCAAACAATCGTTTGAAATATTTACCCAGAAACAGTAAAAAATTGATTAAAATAAAACGTTTACGAGGTCAATCAACTTTGTCTGCTGTCCGGCCCTTTTGGGAGCAGTACCGCTGGCAACAAGCCAGGAAAGCTTTGGTTACCTTAATGGCTGAAATCAAAATCAATTAAACGAGAAAACAAATATGACCGCAGCAAATTATCCAAAGCTTTTTGAACCTTTAAAAGTTGGTAATAAAACCATCAAAAACCGAGTACTGATGGGCTCTATGCATACTGGCTTGGAAGATCGTGCAAAAAACTACCCAAAACTGGCAGAGTATTTCAGACAACGGGCAGCCGGTGAAGCTGGGATCATGGTCACTGGTGGTATCTCACCCAACATTTCAGGCTGGGTTGGCCCTTTTTCAGGTTTTTTAAAATATGGGTTTCAAGTCAAACGCCACAAGCTGATTACCAGTGCGGTTCATCAAGAAGGCGGCTTAATCTGCATGCAGATTTTGCACTCCGGCCGTTATGGTTATCACCCCTTTAATGTTTCTGCGACTGACAAACAATCACCGATCACCCCTTTCAAGCCCAAAAAATTAACCGATAAGAAAATTCATAAACAAATCAAAGATTTCGTAAATTGTGCCAGGCTGGCACAAAGAGCCAACTACGATGGCATAGAAATTATGGGGTCCGAGGGTTACCTGATCAATCAATTCATTTCACCCAGAACCAACGATCGTGATGATTCATGGGGTGGCTCATTTGAAAATCGAATCAAGTTTGCAATAGAAATTGTACAACAGACTCGCGCAGCCGTAGGTGCTGATTTCATCATCATATTTCGCTTATCCATGCTAGAACTGGTAAACAATGGTTCCTCAATAGATGAAGTGATCAAGTTGGCTAAGTTACTTGAACAAGCAGGTGTGAGTATCATCAATACAGGTATAGGTTGGCATGAAGCAAGGGTGCCTACCATTGCAACCATGGTACCAAGAGCCGGCTTTGCCTGGGTCACTGAACTGGTTAAAAAAGAAGTGAATATTCCACTGATCACCACCAATCGCATCAACCACCCTCAAGTTGCCGAAGACATCATTGAATCAGGCAAAGCTGACATGGTTTCTATGGCCAGGCCATTCTTAGCCGATCCTGCATTGGTCAAAAAATCTCGTACTGGAGAAGAACAAGACATCAATATATGTATTGGTTGTAACCAAGCCTGTTTAGACCATGTATTTCAAAACAAAATGGCCAGTTGTTTGGTTAACCCAGCCGCTTGCCATGAAACTGAGTACGTTAAACAACCACTCGAAAAGAAAAAGAACATCGCAGTCGTCGGTGCAGGCATGGCAGGTTTATCTTGTGCAACTACATTGGCAGAACGTGGTCATCAAGTCTCATTATTTGAAGCCGCAGATAAAATTGGTGGGCAATTCAATTTGGCTGCTGCCATTCCAGGTAAGGAAGAATTCAAATACACCATCAGTTACTTCACCCATTTATTGGACAAACATGTGGTAAATCTGAAACTCAACAACAAAGCCACCGAAACCGAATTGGTTGACTTTGATGAAGTGGTGATTGCCTCAGGTGTTACCCCAAGGGTACCTGGTATAAATGGTATTAAACATAATAAAGTCATTTTGTACCATGATTTACTCAGTGGACGAAAAAAAGCTGGCAACAAAGTGGCAGTGATTGGTGCCGGTGGTATCGGTTTTGATGTTTCTGAATATTTATCAGTAGAAAACCCTGATCAAGCACAAACCATTGATGAGTTTTGTCATGAATGGGGCATTGACAAAAGCATAGAAGCTGCTGGTGGCCTATTAAAAAGTTCTTCTGGCAAAGCGCATGATGAAAAATCAGCCCGAGAAATCTATATGCTACAAAGAAAAACCAG
>CALDFB010000188.1 GCA_937942365.1 uncultured Marinicella sp.
GGTGGGATAAACCCCACGTACCAAAACATCCCATCTGGATTGTTGGCTTTAGCCAACCCCTTGGCTTAAAAACCAGGTGGGATAAATCCCACGTTCCAATACACCCCATCTGGATTGTTGGCTTTAGCCAACCTTGACTTAATAAACCAGGTGAGACAAATCCCACGTTCCAATACACCTCATCTGGATTGTTGGCTCTCGCCAACCTCTTGACTTAAAAAGCAGGTGGGATAAATCCCACGCACCAATACATCCCATCTGGATTGTTGGCTTTAGCCAACCCCTAGACTTAAAAAACAGGTGGGATAAATCCCACGTACCAGAACACTACATCCGGTAGGATAAACCGCACAGGCCAAACACCCTCACCTGGATTGTTGGCTTCAGCCAACCTTTCTACTCAAACCCATCCCTAAAAATCAAATCATCCCCCACCTCACAACTCACCACCACATCGGTGATGTCATCGTTATCGATGGTGCCAGAACCATTACTGACGATGCAAGGCTGAATCGGATTACTGGGTTGAGCCGATACTGTGACAGTGTAAGTTGCACCCACCATAACTGGCGCGGAAAAAGCAAAAGCGCCATTGTCATTGAGGATCAAATCATCACCGGCGTTGTTCTGTATCGTGATTTCATTGCCAGCCAACAGTCCCGACAACTGACCACCCACTAAATATTCCGATTGAAATTCATAAGGACCAATCTCGACATTCAGACCCTGCTCTCTGGTCATGCCCGCCAGATCCAAGGGTATACGCTCGGTCAGATCGCCATCACCATCCACATCATAATCATCCAGTGGTAACAGATTAAAATCGCCCGCATCGATCAAAGGTGAACCTAACTGTAAGGTGTAATCACCGTTCATTTCATCATTAAACAGGGGATCAAAACCGGGATCCGATGCATCTATTCCGCTGTCTGCGGTGAGGTCCACACCTTTGATAAGACTATAATCAGTAGTCAGTGTTATACCTTCATGTTCACTGGGTGCAGAATTAGCAGTGTTGTTCCATAAAATACTGTTTTGCAAAATCGTCTCTCCGAAAACCCCTCCTCCAAAAGAGGAAACAAGGTTCGCTGCAGAAGCAGAAGCCTGATTATTTGCGACTGTGCTGTTGATCAACGTAATATTTCCTGAGACGGTATAAATCCCTCCTCCATTAGAAAATGATCCGGAAATAGCACCAGAAGAGGCAGAAGCAGCAGTTGTATTACCTGAGACCAAGCTATTAATCAAAGCAATATTACCTGAATTTGTATAAATGCCTCCCCCATTGGCAAAAGCATTAGTATCAGAAGTATTATTAGCATTAGAAGATGAAGTAATATTATTAGAGACTATGCTATTGGTTAACGTCACATTTCCTGCATTTGTAAAAATCCCTCCTCCACTAGAACGAGTACTGATTAGATCAAGACTATTGCCATTAAAAAAAGTATTCGCATTATTATCTTTAACAATGACTGAATTGAGAACTATGTCACCTGTACTGAAAATACCTGCGCCCTCCTCTGTACTCGGGCCAGAGATCCTGCCATTTTGTATCGTTATGCCTTCTATTTGCACAATTCCCGAACTGTGTGTGGCACGTATAACTCTGTGAGCTGAATCACCATCTAAAATAGCGAGATTATTGGCAATATCTTGTGCGCCACCACTAGCAGGGTAACCACCTGTTATTTTTATGGGTTTATCAATAATAATTTCTGCACCTTGCTGATAAGTAGAAGCTGCTATCATTATTTCTCCATTTTCAGCAACTGTATTGACAGCATCTTGTATATCAAAAAAGGCATTTTCCCAATCACAACCGGTATTATTTCCTGTAGCAGTTGCATCAACAAACAACAAACTTCTATCCACGTCAATCGTTTGTACATGACTCACAATTGAGCCAATACCACCTGCGGTGCCTGAACTCCACATTGCGCCATTAATCTGGCCGTTGTTATCATGAGTCAACTCATCCAACACAGTACCTGCACCTTCATAAAACGCATAGTAAGCCACCAAACCGGGTTCTTGACCTGTAAATAAATTGGCCTGACCTTTGTCTAATAAAGCATCCACCTCTGCTTGGTTTGATGGCGCTGTATTCCAGATCCGCAAGGCGGCGATTTGGCCATCGAAAAATTCTGTCACACCTGAGGATGAGCCAATGTGCGCATTAGATGGGTTGGCTGCAGTTTGCATGGCACCAGTACTCAGCTTACTTCCAATCTCATCAACATTGCGGTACAAACGCATGGCATCGGTTGCATCATCAAACGTGGCCACAATATGAACCCACTGACCATTGTAATCAGCTGCATTGATCGGCACATCCAACTCTGTGTAGCCATCATCGGTGGTTTCGATACCGAAAGACAAGATCGTGCCGTTGTCTTGGAAACTCAACAAGATTCGCTCAACAGCATTATTTTCTTTGCGGAAGATTTCTTGATTACCCACAGTAATATCATCCGGCCGAACCCTGGCTTCGATGGTTAAACCATCTGAAAAATCAAAATCGCTGCTGTGTGGTATCACCACATCATCATCCATGCCATCGAAATCCAAGGCAAAATTGGGACCGGCTGCAAACACATGAAAATCCGTGGTTTGATTGATCACACCGGTTTGAAAATTCAGTGCACTGCCTGTGCCCATTTCAGGGCCATCAACGACTGCATGACTGGCATCGTTGCGAAGATAGTAATCAAAACCCACTTCAGAACCTTGTAGCGTCAAGGTATTGTCTTGCGGACAGCTCAGGGTAGTTGCACCAGTCAAGGTTTGCATAGCAGGCGTGGTCGATCCAACCACTTCCAAGGTCACATCATTGGCGTTGTACTCGATGTTCCAGGCATACTCACTGGGTAAGATAAGCGGATCAAAAACACCTGAGAAGCCATTGTGGGTTATCAGTTCAAAACGATCTCCCACATTAGGCGTAAAGCCCAAAAGAACATCCAGTGCTAAATCGCTGAACGCTGCTGTGCCATCGACCTGAATGGGTCCCGTACCGCTTATGATATTCCCAGTACCACTGAGATTACCACTTACAGTGACAGTCTGAACACCGTGACTGAAGGTGCCATTAATGACCGCATCACCTGTGATTTGAGCACCTTGAGCTGTCACATCAAGTGCTCCTGAAACAGTTAAACCATTACCAACATCCAAAGTACTGCCGATATGGGTTAGTGAGGAAGAGGCATTCACCCCCAAACTACCAAACTGGGTATCCACACCGGTGGTCAATGTTTGTACGCCGCCATTAAAAACAGTGGCAGCAATCCCGCTGGCGTTATAATCAACCGCAGCCAGATTTACTGAGGCATTACTGAACGCTAACGTGCCGCCCGAGTGATCGATGCTACCACCGGTGCTGGTGACCACACCATCGATATTAGCTATTGAGCCTGTAAGCGTTAAGTTGCCACCATTAATACTCATCATTTCAAAGACCTGAAAGCCAATACCTTGATTATCAAATGTTCCTGACGTGAGTATTAAACTATCTGTGAGCAGGCCGCCTGCACCAGATAAGCTTAGAACACCATTGCTTTTATCCACTTCAAAACTAGCAAAAGTTATCGCGGTTGAGAGCACTTCTTGAGCCCCGCTACCATTAAACCGCACGCCACCATCATAGCTTGCATCATCCCTCAAATAAAAATCACCGCCCACATCCAAGATCCCGATCCCGATAGAATTAGAAAGGACACGAGTTGAAGCCGAATCCATAACATCAAAATCACCTTCAACAGAACCACCATTTCTTAGCTCTACAGCACCATCTTCAATAAATAAGTTCCCCTGTATCTTCAGCTCATCTGACCATATTACACTTGGTATGCTCGCTAAGGAATTATTGATCGTCACATCACCCAATGCCACGCCATTTTGCATAATACCTAGACCGTCGTTTCCATCAAAGATCACTTGCCCACCACCCGTTGTCAAGTTGGTGCTTACTCCCGATAAAGTGGTCCAGTTGCGTGCTACTCGAATGTCATTGGTCGTGGTTAATATGCCAGCATTGAGTCGTACATCGCGATTCACATCTAAAAGACCTTCCAGGTTCATATCACCTTGGCTGATCAAATCACCATTGATTTGTATTGTGCTCGTACCGCCTGATGTGACTGTTCCGGCATTTTCATAGTGAGCATTAAAAATGGTGTTGCCTGAGTTATTGTTATAGGTGCCATTATTTACAAAATTATTGGCAGGCGAAGTAAAAGAACTTGTGGCTGAATCGTTGATGATGCCAGAAGCATTGTTGGTAAAAGAACTGTCTGAATCCAAATCAATATTCGTAATAGAACCACTCCAATTAAATGTCCCGGCATTCACGAAGTGAGCAAGATTTAAGTCGAATCCACCACCCGAAAGACTCGCTGTTGCGTTGTTGGTTAATGTACTGTCATCAAGTCGCAAAGTGCCGCCTTGATTGTTAAACGTGCCTTGGTTGTTGAAAGTTGAATTATTCAGGATAAAACTTCCGCCAGTGTGATTAATCGTGCTTCCTGCCGAATTCTCGATCATTGCTTCGTTGAACTGGCTGTTAGAACTTCCTCCAATGATGCTGGCTATTGCAGCGCCATTTATGGTGAACATGCCCGTATTCAAGTCGACCAAACCTTGAGTGAATTGAAGGCTGTCGGTCGTCACAGTTGTGGTTCCCAAACCGCCAATGATATTACCTTTAGTCAGCTTCAAGTTGCCATGAACAGTAATATTTTGAATCCCTGCGCCGCCTTGAATTCGGCCATTATTGGTTGTGCCACCGCCACCAGCGATTTCTAATTCTGAAGGCATGCTTGAGCTTCCAACTGTAATGCTTTGCGAGCCTGCCGCTTGAATATTAGCCGTGCTGCCTGAATAGTTAATTAACAATTTTCCGGCTGAATTAATCGTTTGGCTTGAACTGGCATTTTGCGTATCGATTGTTGCTTGTGCACCACTGCCTGCAAGAAGACTCACTGTTTCTGATGCATTCACCGTTTGTGAACCCGCGCCTGTTAATCTTAAAATCGCTCCGGCATTACCATTCCCTCGCAATACCACATTACGGACATCGATTATCTGAGAGCTGGATGATCTCACTTCTTTCCCTGAATTCACGAACTCGCCATCACGTAGTTCAAAATCACCATCGGCGTGTACACTGAATGTATCAGAAATGATGTGTACGCTTTCGCCTGGACCACCGCCCAAGCCTGTCGCGGCACTTACCACCTTAAAATCACCATCCAATTTATTAGCAACAGCGCCTACATTAAAACCACCTCCAGCATTAATGACGACATTGCCACCAGAACCCAAACTGGTATCTGCCGTAATCGCCACATTATGCGCATTGCCATCAATATTGATGTCACCTAATACATCAATATCCAACGTTCCTTTTCTCAAGCTGGATGTACCTGAGGAATTAATATTCACATCCCCATTACCATCGTTATCGGTATCAGCAAAGATATTTAAGTCCTGTAACTTGTTGGCACCATTCCCTCTAATGGAATCATTGATGTTAATGTCGTTATGGGCTTCGAGGGTTAATGAATGAGAGCCGGATGTCCCTGATAAATCAATTCGGTTTGCAATGGTGATATTGCCTGCATCCGTGCCACCACCTGCTGTGGTGATGGTGACATTACCATTAGCAAGCCCTGCTAAGAGTGTTGCAACACTCAAATTCGCGTTTGATGCACTCGCTGTAAAAGGTGAAGCTCCAGAAATATTCAAATTTCCAGCATTACTCACAAAGATATTGTAAGGGTCAATCAACCACTGGCCTGCTTGGCCATTCATCGCTGACATATCTGGCGCATGTTCTACATGTAAACCGAGCAAACCTGATGTTTCTATCAACCCACCGTCACCTTGCTCAAAACCACCTCGGGCACTGATTGAACCAAAAACTCGCGTGGTATTTTCAGCGAACACAATCACTTCACCACCATCACCACGCATAGCGCCATCAGCATTGATCACCGCCGCTTCACTCACATAAGCAAATTCAGCATTGGGTATCTCAGGATTCTTACCCTTTAAATCACCACCCAATAAAACACGTCCAGCTGTTTCGCCAGATACATCA
Organism: uncultured Marinicella sp.; assembly: GCA_937942365.1. Classification (GTDB taxonomy): domain Bacteria; phylum Pseudomonadota; class Gammaproteobacteria; order Xanthomonadales; family Marinicellaceae; genus Marinicella. Next base: position 6,104 of record CALDFB010000188.1, read on the forward strand.
ATTCTGGCCGCTTTAAACAAACCAACGTTTTTGCCAAGTATGTGTATTTCACCACCAGAGCCGTTATTTTTCGCTGAAGCATCAATGGTGCCAGCCAGCCTCACTTCACCTTGATCACCACCTGAAATCAAAATACGACCTTTGTCTTTTGAGGCTGAATTATCAATCACACCATTGAGGTTAATCAGCTCATCAGACACTAAAATCACATCACCACTGCCGCGGCTTTTGAGCGCTGAATTCGAATTGAAATTGATCTCTTGGCTCACTTGGTAATCAATGTTGCCATCTTCATGAGAAATATCTGCATTGTGATTAAGCTTGGTCACGCCACGTACTTGAATTGCTTGCTCATCGGTCAATACCAGATCAGCATCAAAATTAAGCACATCATTACCTGATTTGGTGTCGATGATTAAATCGCCCGAAAAACCAGCAAGACCGACTTCCACCGAGTGGGCATTGATTAAAGTTACGCCTTTTCCTGAAACACTGAAGGTTTGATGGGAATCGGTGATGCGTAAATTCGTTCCCTCATTGCTTAAGGTAATAAGATCGTTTGAATATCCACCACTGGCACCAATGATGCTTAAATTACCTAGGGTGTCCAAACTAACAACAGTTTTTGCAGCGGCTTGACCAAAGCATAAAGAACACAAAATTAACCCCAATAAAAAAACTTTATTTTTCATATCACCCCTTTTACTTTCGTTTCTGGTATCACACATCTTAAAATTTATTTTATTTTAAAGTAAGCGAACATTCCATGCGACTTCAAAATGGGTAGTATGCGGGTAGTTTAAGGCGTTTGATTCATAATATAATCTTGTTAAGCAGGTCCTTGCTTCTTTCATTATTACCTTGGCGCTATAGAAGCCCTTAGCCAATGCTCTATTTAATAAATCTGGGTGGGATAAATCCCACATTCCAAAACACCCCAACTGGATTGTTGGCTTCAGCCAACCTTGACTTCAAAAACCAAGTGGGATAAATTCGACATTCCAAAACACACCCACCCGGATTGTTGGCTTTAGCCAACCCTTTACTTCAAAACAGGTGGGATAAATCCCACGTACCAAAAAATCCTCACCCGGATTGGTGGCTTTAGCCAACCTTCAACTCAAAAACTGGTGGGGTAAATCCCACGTACCAGAAAACTCCATCCGACGGGGTAAACCACACAGGCCAAAACATTCCATCTGGATTGTTGGCTTCAGCCAACCTTTCCTTAAAAACTGGTGGGATAAACCCCAAATACAAGAACATCCCATCTGGATTGTTGGCTTCAGCCAACCTTAAACTCAAAACCAAGTGGGATAAATCCCACGTACCAAAACACCCCACCCGGATTGTTGGTTTTAGCTGATCACTTTATGGATTTCTTTTCTGCCTGATATTTTCAGTTTTTGATAAATGTTCTTGAGGTGGTATTTGACGGTGTTGACTGAGACGAAAAGCTCGGTGGCAATCTCTTTGTTGGTTTTACCAGTGGCAATCAGCTCCACCACTTCAGCTTCTCTGGAACTGAGATAGTAACCTGCAAAACGGTCAAATGAACTGTTATCATCACCATTTTCTAGAACCAAATGATTGATCTCTTGAATCTTGGCTTCTATTTCCAAACGCATTTCATCGTTCTCGGTTTTTAGCGATTTCATCCTTAACACCACCGCCAAAGTAATGATCAACATTTCAAAGTAACTACCCAGTTTAATGATGTATTGGTCCACACCCAAATGAAACCAGCCAAAGGCAGTAGATATATAAAAATCCACCCCAAAGAGGATAATTAAGCTGTATGCAACGAAGAACAACAGTGCATACTGATGTTTCTTGGCCAATAAAAATGAAGCAAACCAAATACCCAAAAAGATATAGATGATAAATACATCTGAAAGGGCATTAAACAGATAATCGCCTGTTACCAAATAGACCACATCCAAAGAAATGGAAACCAGTGTTGCGAAATAAAATGAAATCAAAAACTTGGGGTGGGTCGCTTTGATCTGCAAATACTCATTGGCAAAAATCACTGATGTGATGGTAATCATGGCATGTGTAAATACCTCTGAATATAGATGATATGAATACCCAATGCCCAACATGCTGATGAATCCATCCCTGTGAGCAAAGGTCAATAAAACCGAAGACAAGAAAAACAGGTAATAGAGAAATGTTTTGTCCTTAAAATTCAGATAAAACAATAAATTCAATAACAACACCATCAAACCAAAGCCATAAAACATACCTATCACTGCATTTTGTCTTTGTTCTGATTTTAAAAATCCTTTATGGGTGTAAGTGGCAATGGGTATAAAGGCAAATTTATCGACCATTACTTCCAGAAAACTGATGCCTGCATCAAGATGGAATGAGACAAAATTATGCGTTGGCAATGGCTGTAAAACTTCATTATTGCTGTAGGCTTTGACATCTCTGATCAAGGTGTTTTTAATTTGTACAACCACAGCTTGGGTTGAATTAACTTTGACCCAGTAAGTACCTGTCTTTAACCCTTGATTAATGGCTTTTGTATATGGATTAAATGATTGATCCGCAATTGAATGGATGGACTGGCTTTGGCTGGCGTCATAATAGTAACTGATTTCAGCTTCATTGGCGCTGGCTCTGTTAGAGAAAGGGCAAGAACATAACAGCCCAACAAACAACAACCCAAACATAAACCTCATCAACCCACATCCCCAATCGGCAAATGCGAGGTGCGTTTTTTCTGTTGCATGGAAAAACTGGTGTTGATGGATCGGATTGACGGCAGGCGCAGGATTTTTTCGTAGATCAATTGATTGTAATCATTCATGTCTCGGGCCACAATTTTTAACAGGTAATCCGATTCACCGCTGGTGGCATGGCATTCGAGAATTTCTGGCCATTGTTGGATACCTCTATCAAACTGCTCCACGGTTTCTTGATGATGATTATCCAAACTGATTTGCGCAAATGCAGTGATATTCAATCCCAGCATATCTTGATCAACAATGGCTGTATAACCCTTGATCAAGCCTTGTTTTTCCAGGGCATCAACACGACGCCAACAGGGTGCTTGTGACAAAGACACTTGCTCAGCCAAATCCTTGTTGGTGACGCGGCCATCTCGTTGTAATGCTCTTAAAATCTTTCTGTCATATAAATCCATAGAGAACAATATAATTTCATTTTTTTAAATATTCAAGAATTATTCATGCTTTGAGGGCTATTACAGCGCATATATTGAAAACACATTTCGCTAAAAATAGAAGATAATAACATTCCAAAAAATTGAGCCTAATCATGCATCTGTTTAAAAACCAAGATGAATCACCCAACACCGATAACAACAATGACACTTTTGATTGGCAAAAAATAGCCAAAGATGTGCTCACATCAAGGGCACTGGATGACCTGGAAGAATTCGATTTGGTGAAACAGAAAAAGGTCTTGTACCAATTCTCAGCACGCGGCCATGACATGGCACAAATCATGCTAGGCCAAATTTTGAACCGCAAGAAAGATGCGGTATCAGGCTACTACCGCTCGCGTCCATTGCTGTTATCTTTGGGCTTGCCAGTTGAACAGTTTTTACAAGCCACCATGATGAAACAAGGTGGATTTTCAAACGGCCGTGATATCGGCGTGGTGTTTAACCAACCGAATCATGACGGTGCTTGCGTGTTGCCGATGTCAGGCGGTGTGGGCGCGCAATACACACCAGTGGCAGGTTGGGCACAAGCTGTTGAATACCATCGCGAACAACTGAACAACTCAGATTGGGACGAAGCCATGGGCTTAGTTTTGGGCGGTGATGGCTCGGTCGCCACCAATGGATTTTGGTCATCATTAACCATGGCCACCACATTGGAATTACCCATGTTGTTCTATATAGAGGACAATGGTTATGGCATTTCAGTACCGTCACATTTTCAAACACCTGGCGGTAACATCGTTAAAAACCTGGCCTCATTTCGTGGCATTAAATTACTTTCAGGCGATGGCACCAACCCAAAAGAAGCAGCGGCATTAATCGAACAAGCCAATGACCATGTCAGAAATGAGCGCAAGCCTGTTCTACTCAGACTTACGGTACCGCGCCTGAATGGTCATTCTGCTCAAGACACCCAAAGTTATAAAAGTGATGATCGCATTGAATTTGAAAAACAACACGACCCACTCCCCAAACTGAAAAAATTCCTGATCGAAAATAAACACCTCCCTGAATCCAAATGGAATGAACTCGAACAACAAGCCAAGGACCACTGTTACCAAACTTACGAAAAAGTCGACCAACAAGGATTCGCAGATCCACAAACTGTTGAAACGCATGCTTTTGAAGAGCATGATGACAATGATCAACCCATCCTACAAACCCAAGGTGGCATCCATTTAAACAACCCAGCGTTTCCACCCTCATCACAAGAAGTGATTGCCGAGCCTGGACGCATCAATATGGTGACTGCGATTCGAAAAACTTTGGATTTTGAATTAACCCACAACAAAAAAATGTTGGTTTTCGGCGAAGATGTCGGCGCCAAGGGCGGCGTGCATGCGGTGACTTTAGGCTTACAAGAAAAACACGGCGAAGCCCAAGTATTCGACACCAGCTTATCCGAAGAAGGCATCATTGGTCGATCGATTGGCTTGTCATTAGCAGGGCTGTTACCCGTGCCTGAAATTCAATTTCGTAAATATGCCGATCCAGCCGAAGAACAATTGAATGAAACCGGTTCCATGCGTTGGCGCACCAACAACCGATTTGCCGCACCGATGGTAGTTCGTATGGCTGGTGGCTATTTTGGTTGTGGTGATCCCTGGCACTCACAATGTGCAGAAGTTAAGTGGGTTCATGCCATAGGCTGGCAAGTGGCCATGCCTTCCAATGCCGAAGACGCTGTGGGCCTCTTACGCTATGCTTTACGCAACAACAATCCCAGCATCTTTTTTGAACACCGCAAAATGCTCGATCATGCCTGGTCAAGAAGACCTTATCCAGGTGATCAATACATCATTCCATTTGGTCAAGGCAAAAAAATAATGTCCGGGGATAGACTCACAGTGGTTAGCTGGGGCGGCATGGTACATATGTGTCAAACAGCCATTGAGAATACTGGCGTAAAAGCTGATTTAATTGACTTAAGAACCCTACGACCTTGGGACAAAGACATGGTTTTGGAGTCGGTTAAACGCACGGGTAGGTGTCTGATTGTGCATGAAGATAATATCTCTGCTGGTTTCGGCGCCGAAATTGCTGCAGTACTCGCCAAAGATGCCTTCTTTTATTTAGATGCCCCCATAGAACGGTTGGCCACCGCCGATATTGGCAATCCTCACGACCCTCAATTAATGGAGCATGCGCTACCTAATCCTGATAGCATTGCACAACGTATCATCGAATTGGATCAAGTATGAGTGAGCAAAGCAACCAAAATCTAATTGAAATTAAATTATCGGCTGATCAAACCGAAGGCACCCAGGCCACCGTCGCACAATGGCTTAAGCGTGTCGGTGAAACTGTGGTTAAAGATGAGCCCATCATTGAGCTAGAAACTGATAAAGTGATGATGGAAGTGATCGCTCCTGCATCAGGAGTACTACAAGAAAAACGGGTACTTGAAGGGGAACCTGCAGAAGAAAATAAAATTTTGGGAATAATTAATGAATCTGTGGGAACTATCGATGAGCCAGGGCTGTCCAACCCCTCGAACGAAATAAATATTGAACAGGAAGACGAAACAGAAACGACTCCAAATTATGTTTCTAACGATTTACCTCGTAAAGACCCGTCTGCTGGGTTACCCGATCCTCCTTCTACCTTCATAAGCCCAGCAGTTCGGCGTTTAAGCCAACAGCATCAATTAGACCTCAGCCAAATCACCGGAACCGGAAAGAACAGCCGCGTAACATCGCGAGATATCAAAGACTTCTTATCCACACCTCCAACCAAAAGAGAAGGCTTAACTGAAACAACTGTTACCCCAACTGCTGCTGGTAGCGAAATCATTCCACACACACAGATGCGCAAGATCATTGCAGAACATATGCAACACAGTGTCCAAACCGCCCCACATGTGACTTCAGTATTTGATTTAGATTTATCGGCCATCATTAAACACCGAAAAGCCAACAAGCAATCTTTCGCAGATCAAGGCGCAAAACTCACTTTCACCGCTTATTTCGTTGCTGCCGCTGTTCAAGCGATCAAACACCAACCCAAAGTGAATGCCCAGTTTCATGAACATGGCTTGGAAATATTTAAACATGTCAATTTAGGGTTCGGCACTGCATTAGGTGATGACGGTTTAATTGTGCCAGTCATTCAACAAGCTCAAAATATGAACTTAGTACAAATAGCCACAGAATTATCGCGACTTACAGAAAAGGCGCGAAATAATCAACTGACCAAAAAAGAAGTTCAAGGCGGTACTTTTACCATTTCAAATCATGGGGTATCAGGTTCTTTGGTGGCGACGCCCATCATTATTAACCAACCCCAATCAGCCATCCTAGGTTTAGGAAAGATGGAAAAACGCGTGGTGGTAGAAGAGCACAATGGCCAAGACATGATGGTGATCAAACCCATGTGTTATGTGAGCTTAACCATCGATCACCGTGCTTTAGATGCCCATCAAACCAATGATTTTTTAGCACATTTTAAGACTGTTATAGAAGGTTGGAGTTGATTTATTTTGATCATCAACTTTTGAATCGATCAAAAAATCCACCACCTTGTCCATCTGTGGCTTTTTGCTTAAATGTTTTGTGATTTTCAAAAACATGAAATTGAGTGACTTGGTCCCATGCTATATGGGTGGGAACAGCTCCTAACCAGTTATAAGAACCCAATATTTTTTGTGGTTGGGAACCACTTATAAATAAGCGCCCAGTCACATCCTCAACTTGCTTAACTTACATCATGGTTGGGTATTTTACATCACCACCAACCACATAAAAAACCACAAACTTACCTATTAAATCAGTCACATTCATTTTTAAAACTCACTTGAAAATTTCATCGTTATTCTAAAACAAAAAAAGCCCGCTTAAAGCGAGCTTTGAATCTATGATTGATAATTAATCGCCTTATATAGTCCTGCCTAAAAATACCAAAGACATAATCAATGCCACCAAACCCAACATTTCCCTTTTAGGTTCTAAAAAAGCTGCTGTTTTATTCAATAAACCGGTTAAAGACTCATTGGATTTGGTCCATTCCGCTATTTGTGGTTTTGCCAAAAGCAAACCCAACGAAAACATAACAGCAACACAAACAACAGAAACAATCCAACTAAATATGGCATGTTGAATCATCACACCAATGTACCTTAGAACCACAAAGATCAACCAGTACAATGACAAGAATATGGCAACCAAGCCGATCCAACCCTCTGTTTGTTTTAAATAATCAGTTAACTGTTTACTGGCAGGAATAAGCTCTCCAATTTTTTGTGCCGCAGCCAGAAGACCCAAGACAATCAATGTGGCCAGAAAAATCCAAGGCATAATACTATTCATAACAACCCTCAAATATAAATAAAAGAAATATCATATCAAACCCAAGATCATATTGCACCGACTTGTGTCATTATAAAAGTCAAATTATGTCAAGATTCACAATTTAAAATAGATGTTCATTCAGCTTGCACTCATAAACCAACTCTTGTAGTTAAAACCTGGATTCATTGTGAGAAAGCACCACCATAAGTGATAAAATATCGCTTTCTTTTATGAATTCAAATATGCGACCATCCAACAGAAAAAATGATCAAATGCGTGACATTAAAATCGAACGCAATTTCACCATGCACGCCGAAGGTTCAGTGATGATCACATGTGGCAACACCAAAGTACTTTGTAATGCCAGTGTCGAAGACAAAGTCCCAAGCTGGTTAAGAGGTAAAGGCAAAGGTTGGGTAACTGCCGAATATGGCATGTTACCGCGTTCAACTCATTCAAGAATGGGACGAGAGGCCAGCAGAGGTAAGCAAGGTGGTCGCACTTTGGAAATCCAAAGATTGATCGCACGATCATTACGGGCGGTGGTCGATTTAAAAGCCTTGGGTGAAAGAATCATCACAGTTGATTGCGATGTACTACAAGCCGATGGCGGAACCAGAACAGCCTCAATCACTGGAGCTTATGTGGCGATGTGCGATGCTGTTAATCAGTTGCTCAAAGATGGCACCTTAAAGAAAAGTCCAATTCACGGCGCCATTGCTGCAGTGTCGGTCGGCATCTATGAAGACCAAGCTGTCTTGGATTTAGATTACCCCGAAGATTCAAATGCCGAAACTGACATGAATGTGGTGATGAATGATGGCGGACATTTCATTGAAGTACAAGGCACTGCAGAGGGTCATGCTTTCCGTCGCGATGAACTGAACGAATTATTAGACCTGGCAGAAAAAGGTATCAATGAATTACTCGCTCACCAAAAACAAGCCTTGACTGAGTAGATCACACACAACCCATGCAATCGAAACTAAAAATCATGCTGGCCAGTGGCAACGCAGGCAAGCTCAAAGAATTTAACTCGGCCTTCAATGATTTAAATATTGAACTGATTCCACAACCAAAAGACAAGGCTTATGAGGTTGCAGAAACTGGCACCACTTTTATAGAAAATGCCATCATCAAAGCACGCCATGCCAGTCAGTTATCAGGCCTTCCGGCATTGGCAGATGATTCAGGCTTGATCGTACCTGCTTTACAAGGCCAACCAGGCGTCCGCTCTGCCAGATACGCTGGTGAATCTGCCTCAGATCAGGACAACCTCAACCTGTTATTACGCAACATGCAAAAAATTGATGACACACATGACCGTGCTGCTCATTTTTATTGCTGTTTGGTTTATCTGCGACATCACCAAGATCCTGACCCCATCATGGCCAAAGGAATCTGGCAAGGCCAGATCAGTCAAACATCATCAGGCACCCAAGGTTTTGGTTATGACCCCATTTTTTATGTTCCAAGCCAGCAATGCACCGCTGCTGAATTAGACCCTGTAAACAAGCGAAAAATTTCACATCGTGCAAAGGCCATTAAACTGATCAGCCAACAGCTCAAAAAACTCATTTTTTAGCATGTTGATCCCCCCTAAACTGAGTTTGTATATTCATTTTCCATGGTGCGTCAGCAAATGCCCCTATTGTGATTTCAACTCGCACGCACTTAAAGACCCTTTGAATGAAAAACAATACAATCAGGCACTGATTCAAGATTTACAACAAGATTTGCCCAACGTGTGGGGACGCACAGTTAACACCATCTTTATGGGTGGCGGCACCCCCAGTTTATTTTCAGCCAATGCCATGCAACAGTTGATGCAACAAGTTCGTGCTTTATTACCCCTGCGACCTGATGCAGAAGTGACCATGGAAGTGAATCCTGGCAGCAATGAATTCGATGATTTTTCTGGCTATTTAAATGCGGGCATCAACCGCCTGTCTTTTGGCATACAATCATTAGATGATCAACAGCTCCAGACATTAAAACGTATTCACACCAGTGATCAATCCATAGATGCAGTTCGACAGGCCAAAAAATCAGGCTATAACAATTACAATTTAGACATGATGTTCGGTCTACCAAACCAAAACATGGCTGCGGCCAAAGATGATTTAATGCGACTCATTGAGTTAGAACCCACGCACATATCCTATTACCAGTTGACCATCGAGGCCAATACCTTATTCGCAGTTAAAACACCCAAAAATCTGCCTGACCTAGAATTACAGCACGACATGTTTTTACAAGGCCAAGACATATTATCCGCACACGGTTATGAACAGTATGAAGTTTCTGCCTATGCCAAGCCAAACAAGCAAAGCGAGCACAACATGAACTATTGGCAATTTGGTGATTACCTGGGAATAGGTGCTGGAGCACACAGTAAAATTACCCTAGGTCACAACAATCAGATACAACGCCAAACCAAACAAAAACACCCGCAAAGCTATTTAAAGAATGCCGAGACAAATCAACGTGTTGTTGAAACCAGGGTGTTAGATGAATCAACCTTACCCTTTGAGTTTTTACTTAATGCTTTAAGATTAAAACAAGCTTTCAGCTGGGATAAATACCAAGCCACCACCGGATTACCCGCAACATCCATCAAACAGACCTTCAATGACCATATTCCCCAAGAATGGTACCAAATGGATGACAAGCAACTACAATTAACACCCCAAGGATTCTTGATGAGTGATGAAATTTTAAAAAATTTTATCTGATCGTTCATGACGTTGTCACCATAAATAGTTACAATAAACCGTTAATTTAAAGGAATGACTTGATGACTGATCGCCGACAATTTGTTAGCAAAATATTAAAAATATCTGCTTTATCTTTGGCAGCACCTAAAATCGCCAATGCCGAACATATACTAGCTAATGAGGCCAGTATCTCACACCTGATGCCCGCCAACAAAAATGGTATGAGACTACCCAATGGATTTAAGTCAAGAATCGTCGCTTTTGCTGGCATATCTCCAACCAGGAACAGTCACTATTCGTGGCATCAGGCCCCTGACGGCGGTGCTGTTTATCAGGATTTCAGCCGCGAGAACCTAGGTGGATGGATTTATGTTTGTAATGAAGAAACAAGAACAGGTGGTGTCGGCGCTTTAAAATTCAATGCCACTGGCGAAGTCATCGACGCTTATCGCATTTTAGATAACACTTTATACAATTGCGCAGGCGGAAAGACACCCTGGAACACTTGGTTATCTGGTGAGGAAATACCCTATGGCATGGTCTGGGAATGCGACCCTTATGGTAACAATTCAGCCCAAGCCATCGAGTGTTTGGGCAATTTTAAGCATGAAGCCTGTGCGGTTGATCCCATTCACCGAAACATATATTTAACTGAAGATGAAAGAGATGGTCGATTTTATCGAACCGTTTTACCTCAATATCCCAGTTATGAACAAGGTAAGCTCCAAGTGGCAGAAGTTCAAGGTGATGTGTTTTCTGGTGATGCCAAACTGATTTGGCATGATGTGCCAAAACCCAACCCCAAGAAACCAGAACTTGAAACTCGTTACCAAATTAAAAAATCAACGATTTTCAAAGGAGGGGAAGGCATATGGTATTACGCTGGTTATGTTTACTTTTCAACCAAAGGTGATAACCGCATCTGGGCTTTAGACTTGAACCAACAAACCATTAAAGTGATTTATGACTTCGAAACCAGCCGCTTACCCATTCTTTCTGGTGTTGATAACGTCACTGTAGATAACAACGGAATTATCTACGTCTGTGAAGATGGCGGCAACATGCAAATTGTGATGCTTAATGAAGCAGGCCAAACCATTCCTCTGCTCCAAATTATCGGTCAAGACAACTCAGAAATTACCGGAGTTGCATTCACTGATGACGGCACTCGCATGTACTTTAACTCCCAACGAGGACCCAGTTTTTTTGGTAGCAGTGGTATAACTTATGAAGTAACCGGGCCTTTTGAGCAGTTACAGATGCTTTTTAAAACCTGAAAAGACTGACCTTTAGGCCACAGGCACTGAACCATATAGACTCAATCAACATCATAAAACTCAACTTGGCCAGTTTTTAAATCATAATGAGCACCTTCCACTTGCAATAAACCTGCCTCAATACGAGACTTTATGACCTCAGAATGGTTACAAAGATCTGCGACAGAATTCATGACATTGGCTTTAACAGCATCGGCAGGATCAACTTTATCCAATCCATCTACTGCCAATGAGTTAATAGCAGGTTCAATTTGTTCAACCAAAGATGCAATGTGTTTGGTGACTTTTTGATCAGGATCTTTCATTGCGTTTAGACTGGCATTTATCGCGCCACAGCTTGAATGCCCTAAAACAATGACCAATGGTGATTCAAACATACTGACCGCAAACTCAATACTGCCAATTTGAGAAGACGCCGCTATATTTCCTGCCACTCGAACCACAAACAAATCACCCAATCCTTGATCGAAAACCAATTCAGCAGGCACCCTGGAGTCAGAACAGCCCAAAATCACTGCAAATGGTTTTTGACCATGCTGATTGGCGATACGCGATGTATGGATAGACTCAGCATCATGGATGGTGGAGCCAGCAACAAATCTTTGGTTGCCCTCTTTTAATTTATTCAGTGCATTTTTCATGATAAAAGTGTTTGATTTAATTTTATGTAGATAAAAAGTAATGATAAGTACTGTCTTGTTTTACGTATCCCAGCTTCTCATACAGTTTTTGTGCTTTGAAATTATCTGTATCTGTTTCCAAGATCAAACCTTTACTGTCAGTCTCATGTGCCCATTGATCTGCGGCGGCCATGAGCTTTTGGGCCACACCTGATTGTCGAGCACCAGCTGCTACATACAAATCATTCAGCACCCACATACGCTGCATACTGACCGATGAAAAACTGGGATACAACTGTGTAAACCCGAGTAATTGATCGCCTTTCTCAACCACAAAAATAATGGACTCTTCATTGACCATGCGCTGTTCAATGAATTCAGCAGCGGCTTTTAAGTCAGATTTTTGATGGTAAAATTGGCGGTATTCATCGAATAATTGAGTTAATGATTGCAGATCTTGGCGTTTGACTTTTCTTACTTTCATGATTGAACTTTACTGACTGAAGACATATGATGATTATAGTTCAAATCATATTATTTTAAAGAGGACATTCCGATGAAATTACCCATAAAAATAAAAACCATTAAAAAGACCATTTTATCAAGCGCTATACTGATCAGTGGTATCAGCTTAGCCAAAGATGAACCCAAAGTCAGTTTCGCCAGTACTGAGGTTGGCAAAGGTATTTATATGTTAGCCGGTGAAGGTGGTTTTACTGGTGGTAACTTAGGCTTATTGGTTGGCACCGATGGTGTGGTGTTGATTGATGATTCTATGCCACCGTTTTTAGACATCATGACAAAAGCCATTAAGGGTTTAACAGATCAACCTGTTGATTTTTTAATCAATACACACGTTCATGGCGACCACACCGGTAACAATGAATCACTTGGAGCTTCGGGCACTCACATAGTTGCCCATGAAAACTTGCGACAGCATTTGATAACCAAAGGCGTACGAACCCAAGCAGGCATGGCCCCTGCTCCCAAATCAGCTTTACCCGTTTTAACTTTTTCACATGAAATGAGTTTTCATTTCAATGATCAACCTGCCACTGCCATCCATGTGCCACAAGCACATACTGATGGCGATGCCATCATTCACTTCAGTAAAGCCAATGTGATTCATGCAGGTGATACTTTTTTTAATGGCCTTTTTCCTTATATTGACATAGATTCAGGTGGTTCAGTTGATGGTTACATCAATGCTCAAATTAAGATGATCAGTTTGTCTAATGATGACACAAAGATCATCCCGGGTCATGGTCCCTTGTCTACCAAAAAAGAATTACAGGCTGCTGTTGACATGCTGATTGATGCCAAATCATTGGTAACTAAGCAGATAAAAGCAGGTAAAACTCTTGAGGAAGTGATTGCAGCTAATCCGCTGAAAAAGTACCATGACGACTGGAACTGGAATTTCATCAACACCGAAAGAATGACGACTCAGTTGTATAATGATTTATCCAAGCCTCACAGTCATGGCGGTCAACAAAGTCATTCACACTGACTAAACTGAATTACTCAATCAAAAGCCAGTCAAAATTGACTGGCTTTTTTGCTTCGATCTTTTTTAATATTGTAATGAAGTGACGCTTAAACCAACACCCAATATACAAATGAGTTCACTGGCATAGAATCAACGACCTAGATATTCCACTCGGAACCTCTGTATCAATGATAAGAAGACTATCAACATAAAAAAAGGTGTGATCAAATGAACAACACCCTCTTTCTACTTTTACGTTACTGTGATTTATCAGGGAGTTTCAAAACCATCTGCAAAGATGATATCGTCTTCTGCTGATTGAACAACAGGTATTAAACATAGCTCATTCATAGTCCCAGCAAATGCGTCAAGATTATCAACAACATTCAGATTCCAATCACCTGAAAGCTCAACTCCAACGAATCCAGCTAATGGGTTTTCAGGTTGAACCACACCACCTATGCCTGGCTCACCAGGACCACAAACATCTTCAACAGGTGTTGTACTGGCATCATCAAAGGTAGCTTGAATATTAGGATTTTCCTCACCACAACCAAATGTACTTGCTGGAAAGCCTGGTTGATCCATTAAGACCACATCAGTTCCATCTTTAGAGAGGGTAATGATCACATCACCTACCCATGGATGTGTTGCATTAACATCAACCACTAGACTACTGATAAGACCTGCATCAGTAACTGGCAATGTAATATCAATGCCCGCAGGGTCGCCATCAGGAATTTCATCAGTCAATGCAAAACAAATCTCATTTGAGGTGGTGAATGAGAAACCTGTCGGCTCAACAAGTGAGCCGCCACATGCATTAGCAGCAGATACCCGCCAAAAATGTTCTGTATCTGAAGCTAATGCTACGGTTGAATTATAACTGGTTTCTGAAACTGTTGCTGATTCGATGATATTACTGAAATCACTGACATCTGAAATTTCAATGGTATATTCAGTCGCATCAGCTTCAGCAACCCATTCATAACTTACAGCCATTCCTCTGACACCAGTAGATAAATCTACTGGAACCGACAATGTTGGATTAGTGGCCACATCAGCAAAAAGATTCAAGCCTAAGTTTATACTTTGATTTTCTGCACCAGAAACTCCAGACACATTCATGATGTAAGAACCAGCAGCTAACGAACCAGTATCAGATATCGTCAATACAGAAGTGCCAGTAGGTGTAACAGGGTTGGTACCGAAAGATGAAGTAGCACCTGTAGGTACATCAGTAACAGCCAAGGTTACGTTATCAGTAAATCCAAGAATTGAACCCACATCCAAGTTATAAACTGCATCATCTGGAGTACACACATCCAAGCTTGAATTATCAGCTTGTAAGGTAAAGGTAGGTTCTTGAGCGCAGTTATAACATATGATCGCAAAATCCTGATCAGTGGCATCACCTGTATTAGGAACGCCGTCACCAGCTATGTTTGCTGCTGAAACCGTAATAGTTAAATCACTTGCAGTTCCAGCGTCAAAAAATACTGCTTCATAGTTATTCAGAGCATCTGAGAGGCCACCTGTGGTTGAAAACTGACCTGAGAAAACGTTTCCAAAGAAAGTGTTTCCACCTGTTTCTACTGTCAAATCCAAGTTATTAACTTGTGGCGAAGTACCCACTGCCCCAGCTTGGTCAGTGTATGCCATGGCAATTCTAACAGGTTTCGATGGATCCGCCACTGAACCTGTCCAAATCCACTCTTCACCGGTATTATCAAAAGTCACAAATTGATCAAAGGCATATTTTTCTGTGTCATCAAACATTAGACTCATGTTAGGCATGCCGTACCCTTGGTCGTTGGTAGGTAAGTCACCATTACCATCCAATCCAGTCAAGTAGGTTGGGTGAGCCATTAAGTAAGCTTTGACCATTGCTGGACTTGGCGCACCAAACTCACCTCGTAACGTCGCCGGTGGATTCTCCATCCAGTAATACATCAATGAAGCCACACCTGCAATAGCTGGTGTAGAATGTGATGTGCCTGAAGAAGCTCCAATTATGGTCTGACCGCTTGGTCTGATACTATCACAAATTCCTGTACCGTCTCCATTGTCACCTGAGGTAACAGTACCATGAATATGAGTACCAGGGGCAATCACTTCAGGTTTCGTTCTGCCACCTGGTGAAGGCCCACGACTAGAAAAACCAATCACATCCATGGCATTATCCGCGCCAGCTGGCCCAATATTACAGCCATCTAACCAAGCACCATCTTCATCTTCAGGGCGATCATTCTCTGAAGCTCCCACAGTAATCATATTTTTACCGTTACCTGGGGTGCCAACTGTTGCTGATGTTGGTCCACTGTTACCAGCTGCAAACACCATAATAACTTCTTGGTTTCCAGCTTCGGTTAAATCAGCATCACGTGTACCTACGTCATAGGCTTGTGAGCCATCATCATAAGAACCTGCACAAGTTGGGCAACCCCATGAATTAGACATGATGGCCGCACCATTATCTTGCACTGACCTAATGGTTCCAGTATCTGTTCCACCACAAGCACTTAAATCAAAACCTGGACCAAAAATTCGTGTGCTACCGAGACGAGCAAATGGGTTAATGCCCTGTGTTCTGATGAAACCATTAGGATCTACAAACGGAAAGCCAACTCTCGATTCAAAACCACCCACAATGTTTGTGTTCAAATGACCATGGCTGCCCACAGCTTCGCCAGTGGCATTCGCTGTACAGTTTGCGACATGATTCAAACGAGTTGGGTTTGCAAGATCACCGCCTTCATGGAAAGTAGGGTCACCAGACATGACAGTCCCATTACCCAGACCACTGTCAGTAACATCCACTATTGGGTAGGAAGCTGGTGTTGACGGAAACCCTAAACCATTCAAAAATGCAGCATATCCGGTCATACCCGGACCTGACATATCACCATTAAAGTCACCTGCTAAAATTTGATTTTGTACTTCATCATTGGTCGTACGCTCAAAGTATTCACTCACCCAATAAGAGTCTGACAAAGCCAATATTTGATTGATATCACCAAATTTGATTGTAACCCTGGTGCTGTGGAATTTCATGATGCTGTTCCAAGGCGACTCAACACGAGTAGCTAAAGAATCAATCAACTGTTTACTTTCTCTCAATTTCGGACTGTCGGCCAATTGAATAATGACATTCACTGATTCATTGGCATCGGCTTGCTGAACAATTCTTTGTTTAATGCTGTGACCAACTTTAAAGTCTTCATAATAAGGTTCACTGAATTGAACCACATTTTTCTCCCTGGCCATTTGGTTTAAACTGTTTCTAGAATTTTCATTTACCCAAACCAAGTAACCATTATTGGCTACATAATGGATCAGTTTTGCCCCAGTACCTTTCACCTGGCTCAACCATTCATCCTTGATGGGTCCAACAAACTGAATAATCTGCAACCCATTACCAGTTTGCAATAAGGAGTTTTGACCTATATTAAGTCTGGGGTAAGCGTTTTGCGTCTCAAAGCTCAAAGCATCAAACAACAACATATCCATTTGATTAGAGATACTTGCCTTGTGATGAGCTTGGGTATATTTCAATGCGTTTTGGGGTTGCATTTCAAACAATTTAAACGATCCATAGTCTTCAATTAAAGTAGCTTCAGACTTATTAGGTAGCACTTCACCTTTTCTAACGATGACTTTATCACCAGCCATTAAAGCCGACGAGGTCAACATTTGAGCAGCTAAAGCTATGTACAAAGGCTTTCTGGTCATGTATTTCCCTCTTTTTAATGTTAATATCAGTTAATATTATGGATAGATACTCCCTAAAGTCAAACTTAAATAACCAGACTCAGAAATTGAATACATACTTGATGCATTTTCACCACATTTTTAAAGCTCACCCAAAATTCAAAATCATGCAATGAAATTCAGCATTTTTTCCTTGCCTTTGTTTATCTGAACAGAACTATCAACATTTTAACTGTTAGTTTCAAAAATTAAAAAGACGGTTCAATGCCATTTGTAAAAGTGGTCAATACAGCCAGTCACAATTGACTGGTTTTTATTATGAGACCTATGCATAAGTCTGGGTCTGTAGAAAAAAATTGAAAAGCTAAAGTTCACCAAGGCGCTTTAAGCGAGTTTTCTAACGCAGTTGTTAGCTTTTCAAACTTGCCTTCAGGGTCCTTGTATTATCCCCAATCAATGAGATTATGTTTTTAAGCAATAAATATCTTAATGTGAAATGGTTAAATGTTCATCTCATTGTTGGGAAGACCGGAACAAGCCCTGATGCCACATTTGTGAGCATGTACCAGTAGAAAGGTCTCCCACTCTCTTTGTCTATATCGTGGAGTACCAGAGGCCTCGAACATAAGTTCCTGAGCCTGAATCTACAAGGTTGATAAACAAGGTGACAGAGTCGGGAAACGCAGCTTTGATTATAGCTTTTTATTTATTTCGTTGGGAGTTATCTTATGAATCAGAATCAATCTGAACCACCTCGGATGCAATCATCTCACTTAATCGTTTTGCTTCATTTGTCATGAAAACAATGGTTACATTAACAATTCAGCTAATGATATTAATCCCGTCTTATGGGTTGATATTGCCACCAATATGTTAACCTTATTCAGGTTCATGGCTTTTAAAGACTGGACCGACGCCAGTTATGAAACCATGGACATTTATCCCGTGGGTTGGTCATTCTATTTATCGTTTTTTTACTGCATTGGCGTTTTTAAATATGGCCAATCTATTAGAAAAAGAAAATCCCGCTCATGATCGCCAAATTTTACTCCAAAACAGCAAAGAAAAACTCACTCAATTAGATGAGGTACAATCAGAGTTGGCTGAAATCAATTCACTTTTTAGACCCCAAAACCGTTGATTTTAGTTCAGAGCTTCAAAATCATTTTCGAAGATCAAACCAAAATCACAACTCAATCCTCCATCAACAATGGTCCAGCCATAATTGTTTTCCAAAACCAACCTGGCAGCCTCACTGTTACAATAATTTGATTGACCACCACTGAAAGACACGCCCATCTGAGCCTGTTGCTGACTCCAAAAAATTAACATCTCATCATATAACTCAATAGGTAGCTTCACTCCAGATAATATACCCGTTGCATTATTCAAACTGAGGATGTTCCAAGCTCGCATATCTGGCTTGGCTCGACGCGTATCAGAAAACATGTTTGCAGCCATGAGCAGTGAAGATGTAGTCCATTCACTTACATCAGGAGTCGCCTTTAAAGCTGATTGAAACATGCCGCTCATATCAGTTACCATTGACACATCCCAATGACTGACATCTGGGTTGGCCTGTGGTGTTCTGGAAAACATCCTATTCATGTTTTTCGCTGAAGATAACACCCATAAACTGGTATCAGGATCAGCTTTACTGGCTTGATCAAACATAAATTCAAAGTTTTCAACCGAAGACACATCCCAATTTAAAGTATTGGGATTAGCGACTCTTGAAGATGCAAACATGAAGCTCATATCTTCAACAGCAGAAGTCACCCAATTACTAGTATCTGGATCAGCAAGTTCACTTGAGGCAAACATTCTCTTCATCTCTTTGGCAGCAGACACATCCCATTGAGTCGTATTGGGTTGGGCGACTCTGGACGCATCAAACATACCAGAAAAATTCTCAACCGAAGAAACAATCCAATCACTCACATCTGGGTTTGCACTTCTTGAAGCTCTGAACATACGAAACATCCTGATCACATTAGACACATTCCAGTCACTGGTATTGGGGTTTGCATTGTGTGTGAGTGCGAACATATTGGACATGTCAACCACCGAGGAAACATCCCATAAAGTGGTATCTGGATCAGCCAATTGAGCAGAATAAAACATAAATCTCATGTCCTCTACAGTCGACATATCTGGTACATCACTGGCAGAAACCAGCATGAGTGAAGCTCCAGCAAAAGAGAAGGCCATCGTTGTCCATTGACTATTTCCCCATTGGATCAAATCAGCGACTTGTAAAACATTCTCAAAATTATTACTGCCACCAAACTCATCAAATAAAATACCTGTATAACCTGTCCCATCACCTTCATTATCTGAAATTCGAACTGTATATGTACCAGCTGAAACATACTCACAAGTAAAACCTGCATCAATTGATGTGCCTTCATCAGTACCATCATCATCACAATCTACATTGTAATTATAAAAGCCAACATCTGGGTGTGGCCTGATAACAAACGTATTATTCATAGCGGGTCGTAATGAAACTTCAATAACGAAGTCATCTTCAGGAGCCGCAAAGGCGGATAAACTCAATAAAACCAATGGGTATAAAACAACAAGCTTCATAAGCATTCTTAAATGATCGATTATCCGATATATTTAATAAAACCGGAGAATTATACACTGGCGGATTCCAGTTGCAAGTGCAACGGGCTAACATCTAGATAGTACTTCAAGCGGAGTTTGATAGCCAAGCACTTTTCTGGGTCTGTTGTTTAACCTCTTCTCAATAAATTGAGTTTGTTCAATACTGACGGTATCTA
>CALDFB010000189.1 GCA_937942365.1 uncultured Marinicella sp.
ACTGTACATGCACAAACCAATCCAAATGACAGTGGTGATAATTTATTGTTAGATGTTAACTTAAATGCAGGAACGATTGAGTCTAGCGGTACTTGGAGACTTGAAGTTACAGATACTTTCGCACAAGATGGTGGCTTCTTGGATGAATGGAGCATTGAGTTTCAATAAACCAACTGACCATTCATAATTAAAAAAGGGGGCTTTGCGCCTCCTTTTTTAATTGTAAAGAGAAGTGATAGAATCGCATTTTAGAACCACTTTTTAACTAATTTCAGCAGATCACAGCATTCAAAAGTGACTCCACATACCCTATAAAATCACTCTTAAACTTTACTGGACCAGCATAAACCCAATGATTAATCTTCTAAATAACTGCTTCTTACTCAAAGCAACCCAAATTAACAAGGTAATTTTTCACACTTGTCAGTTAAACATAATTTTGCTCATTTGCATCTACATACAATGTGGACATACGCAAAATTAACCACAGATTGGCCCAAACACGTTTAAAACACGTGAAATTTTCTCCCCTAAATCTTCACCATTCACTCATAACACGAGCGTACACTGGTATCGGATATTAATCACAAAGAAGAGGAAAACATGAAAACTATTAAAATTCTTACCCAAATTGGGCTGCTGACCACAGCCTCTCTTTCTATGGCCACACAAGTCAATGTGAATCACCTGGCGCCCTTTGCTGATACAGCTGAAGGAACTGCTGTATCTGTGAATGTAAATGGAAATGAAGTCTTAACTGGCGTTCAATTCCTCCAGTCTTCAGGCTACCTTGAATTGGCTGCACCAGGAGTAGCTCCGGGTGCAACCACATTAGAGGTATTCACACCACCAGGTGCTGATACAGCTGCTATTTCAGCGACTGTAGATTTGGCTGCTGATACATTTTACTCTGTATCAGCCATCGGAGATGGCAATAACCAACCCCTGTCTCTATTGGCTTTAGAGGACTCACAAAGCTTGCCTGCAGATGGTAACATCATGATTCGTGTGGTACATGCGGCTCCTTTTGCAGCTGAAATTGAAGCCACTGCTGCCTCAGTAAGATTAGATGATGGCACAGTTGTTAATGGCCTTAACAATGTGACTTTTGGGCAAGAGTCGGGATTCTTTGAATTACCAGCAGCTATCTATGACTTAAAAATATCTACCGCTGATGGTACCACTGATCTCATTGACATTGCACCCGTCGACCTACAAGCCGGAACGGTGGTTACAGTCTATGCAACAGGTGATGGCAGCAATCAACCTGTTGGTGCATATGCTGTATTTGGTGATGGTACAAGCAGCAATTTAGCACTGGAAACATCTGAACCTACACGCGTTAATGTGGCTCATTTAGCTCCATTTTCAGATACCCTGGATGGTACATCTGTTGCAGTAAATGTGAATGAAACAGAAGTATTAACTGGTGTCACATTTCGACAGGCGTCTGGTTATTTGACTCTTGCTGATGATGGCTCTGCACCTGGCAGCACTCTACTCGAAGTTTTTGCACCACCAGGAAGTGAGGCCGCTGCCGTCCAAGCTACAGTGGATCTTGAAGCTGAAACCGACTACACAGTTGCTGCCATAGGTGATGGTGTTAACCAACCACTCAGTTTATTACCACTGGTTGATAACAACAGTGAACCTACCACCGGTCATGCCAAAGTACGGGTAGTACACGCGGCACCTTTTGCGAGTGAATTAGCTGACACAGCCGTTTCTATCAGGACTGATGGCGGTGATTTAGTGAACGGTCTGACAGGTGTTGAGTTTGGTGTAGCCTCAGATTATTTTGAATTACCGGCAGGTAGTTATGATTTAAATATAGCGACTACGGATGGTTCTACTCGATTGATTGATTTAGCTCCGGTTACCCTTCATGCTGGTGATGTGGTTACTTTATTTGCAATTGGAGAAGGTGTTAACCAACCCTTAGGAATATTTGCCATATTTGGTGATGGCAGCAGTGCTGACATTGCTTTAGAACAGCCATTCAACACCCTGAACGCAGGTTTAAATGGTTCTTGGTTTAATCAAGACACAGATGGTCAAGGCATCTTAATAGAAGTTTTTCCAGAACTCGGAACCATGTTCATTGCTTGGTTTACCTATGACACAACCTTTCCTGATACCGATGAAACTGCGGTAGTAGGTGATTCAAATCACCGTTGGTACACAGCCCAAGGCGAATATGACGGCACCAGTGCAAATTTAAACTTATATTTATCAACTGGCGGTATTTTTGATCAAGACAATGTGGTAACCACCGAGGCTGCAGGTACCTTCAGCATTGATTTCGATGACTGTAGACAAGCCAATGTAACATACAGCATTGACGGAAGTGGGCTGACAGGACAAATCCCGTTAACACGTATTTCAGGGTCAAACGTTCCATTGTGTGAATCTTTAAATACTTCGTCTGCACAATAACGGATCAATTTTTATCAATCATAACAGACCGTCTTCTGGCGGTCTTTTTTATGGCAAAACTTTGAGAAAAGGTTTAATCACAACCTTATCATACACTCCCGCATCAACATAAGGATCCGCATCTGCCCAAGTTTGAGCTGCTCGCAGGGAATCAAATTCTGCAACCACCAAGGAACCAGTGAATGCAGGTTGTTCTGGATTAGCTTCATCAGAAGCTGGATGAGGTCCTGCGATTAATAAACGACCTTCGTCTTTAAGCTGATTCAATCGAGCTAAGTGTTTTTCACGAACTGGCATTCGCAAAGATAATGAGTCAGCAACATCCGTTGCCATGATAGCAAAATACATGATCTTCAAATCCTAAGTAGTTGAAACATTAAGAACTGGATTATAATGACCTTTTCTATTTCTGCAATCTTATGAGTGGCACCCAACGCAATAAACTTAAATTAGGTCAAGATGTCTCTGTAGTACAGAAACAACATCAACGCTCTGGTGAGCTAACCCGCGGTGAAATAGCACGTATCTTAACCAACTCTCCAAGTCACCCTCATGGCATAAAAGTGAAATTAAACAATGGCATAGTTGGACGTGTAAAAGCCATTCACGATTAACTGTTTATGAGCCATCACATACTGTACAGTTTTCGGCGCTGCCCTTATGCCATTCGAGCCCGCATGGCATTGGCATATGCTGGAATCCAATGCGAACTTCGAGAGTTGATGCTTAAAGACAAGCCGCAGAGTATGCTGGAATATTCACCCAAAGGGACGGTACCAGTTCTGATTACTGATAAAAACCAAGTCATTGATGAAAGTTTAGATGTAATGCTTTGGGCCTTACAACAAAACGATCCAGACAATTGGCTCAATCCGCAAAGTCATAATCTTGCATTGATCAACGAAAATGACCAAAATTTTAAACCCCTGCTTGATCGTTACAAATATGCTGACAGGTATCCTGAACTTACTGAAAACCAACATCAAGATTTAACCCTGCCATTTATTGAATCATTGGATAATCGTTTAAATACAACAAAGTATTTAATCAACAGTCAAGTTTCACTGGCTGATGTGGCCTTGTTTCCCTTCATTCGCCAATATGCTTTCGTCAATAAATCCTGGTTTGATCAGTTGCCCTACCCTGATTTAAAAACATGGCTACATAAGTTTTTAGATTTAAACTTATTCAAGCAGATCATGCCCAAGTTTAGGCTCTATAATGACGGGTTTAGTTACCAATTTCCAAACGGCCAATTACTTTCAGGCGACAACCCTGTTACCTAAGCAGCGCTATAGTTCCTCTTATTAAAGAACAGCACTGATCCAATATCCATTTCGACTTCGCCCAGTGTGAGTTTATATTTTCTGGTTATAACGCAATGAAATTCATCATTGTCCCGACGTTTAGATTCAACGCTGGCTGAGCGGAGCCGAAGCCTTGAATATTTCACTCTGTTTACATTTTGGCATCAATCAATAACCTGAATAAATTTGCAAAATAATTCATCATCATTAAAATAACACCTTTCAATATTTTGCGCCTGATTTACGTTCAGGTCAGCAGGAAAAAATATGTCAAACTCTATTGTAGTCTCTGCACTCTATCACTTTGTGCGCTTGGATAATTTCGAAGAATTACGCCAACCTTTACTTGAGGTTATGCTATCTAACGAGGTAAAAGGAACCCTGTTGTTGGCTTCTGAAGGCATCAATGGCACCATAGCCGGATCACGTATGGGTATTGATGTTGTTTTAAACTGGATTCGCCAAGATGAGCGTCTAATAGGTGTGGACAGCAAAGAATCCTACACCAACACCATGCCTTTTTACCGTTCAAAGGTCAAACTCAAAAAAGAAATTGTTACCATGGGCGTTGAAGGCATTGATCCCAAACAAGTGGTTGGGACGTATGTTAAACCTGAAGACTGGAATGAATTGATTTCAGATCCTGACGTAGTTCTGGTTGATACCCGTAATGATTATGAGTATAACATTGGCAGCTTTAAAAACGCCATCAACCCCAACACCGAAACTTTCAGAGAATTCCCTGAGTACGTCAAACAAAATCTAAACCCTGACCAACATAAAAAAATTGCGATGTTTTGTACCGGTGGTATTCGCTGCGAAAAATCCACAGCTTATCTCAAAGAACAAGGATTCGATGAAGTTTATCACCTCAAGGGTGGCATTTTAAAATACTTGGAACAAGTACCTAAAGATGAAACCTTATGGGAAGGCGAATGTTTTGTGTTCGATAACCGTGTAGCGGTTAATCATGATTTAGAAAAAGGCCAGTATGACCAATGTTATGCCTGCCGCTATCCCATCACTGAT
>CALDFB010000190.1 GCA_937942365.1 uncultured Marinicella sp.
CCCATTCATCTTGCCCCATAGGGACAGTGATCGTAGACCCATCCGATGCAATATAGTCTTTTTGGAATCTTTTGACATTATTGTCCAAACCACCTTTCAAATCCCTTGACCAATAATGAAAAGCAATGTCAGAAAGCGTCCTTAAATTATCATTAGAGCTATGAATACGTTGAAAACCAGTTCCTGTATATGCACCATACTCTTGACCTAAGTCTCCTGGCCCAGGAGGAGCCGTAGAGTCCCCGGGTAACCTAGGTGACTGCCCTGTTTCATCAAAAGTGATTGTTGTATCTGCAAACCCCCCATTCCAAGCACCATCTGACAAGGCTATGTGAAAATTCTGCTGACATGACAAAAGATCATTTGACAAATCAGTTGTGTAACTACTGTCTTGCTCAAACATTTCCCCTGCCCTATTGAATGCATTTCTCAACGGTGTCCCACCCTCAGTAGGTACTTTAAATAACCAGTCATCAAAAAACGCTTCTCTGTGCGCTGTTTCAAACCTGTCCAGTGCAGGAAAAACAGTATTTGCATTCAACTGTTGCCAAGCAATCTTAAAACTGGGTCCGAAAGTTGC
Organism: uncultured Marinicella sp.; assembly: GCA_937942365.1. GTDB lineage: Bacteria > Pseudomonadota > Gammaproteobacteria > Xanthomonadales > Marinicellaceae > Marinicella. The sequence continues at coordinate 581 of CALDFB010000190.1, forward strand.
GAAAGCTCGACTGACAGCTGTTCTTCCCAACTTCATTCTGGTGTTGTAATAAGAATACCAATTAGCAAAATTAACATGTTGGTCAGCAGGGACATTAATTATGTTATAACTACCATCTGTCTGCCTTTCAGTATAAAAAGCAGGAACACCATTATTCGGTGTACCTGTAAAGCTTATAGCAGCAGGTGTGGGGTATTGATTGGTCCAAGCGGAAAACCTTCTTACAGAAGCTAACCCAGGGTGTCCACCTCGAGCAAATTGAATACGTACATCTTCATCTCGTTCATAATCAATGATGAACAATGGCACATAATTAGTGGTGATATTTACCGCTCCAATTGCTTCACCAAAGCCATCCACCCTCGCAGCAGTGGGGTCAGCATCTGGAAATTGAACCCCATCAGGCCCAATCGGCGGAGAGTAAACAATATTAGGATTATAATAAATTCTATTTTCTAAAGGGTCTGCAAATCGTCCACTAGTATTATCAGCAACTCCAATGACATAACCACGTTCCATACTGCCTGAATCATCAAAGGTAACAGCAATGGCGGGTGGCACAGACTGAGATAAAAACAAGGGATCATGAGTCAGCTCTAATAAAGCCGCTTCACTGCGGTTTAATCCAGCAAAAAAGGCCATTGACGCGATCATTGAACTGGTTAACAATTTAGATATTTTCATAATTTTCTCAATATTATTGACTTGGGTTGCTACTAGCAACAACTGTATAAAGTGAATTTACCAATGCGATACTGTTACCATCGCCACTGAGGCTCTTGCCAACCACAACATAACTTGACTGCTCTTCACCAGAACCTGCTCCAGAACCACCGCCGAACTCTGTTGTACCAGTAGAGCTTCCAGTTGGCGAATTGATGTGATAAATTAAATATTGTGGTTGAGTGCTTAATGAAGCACCCTCTTCAGTTACTGCAGTAAAATCAAATTCACTTAATGTAGTACCATCAATACTGTTAAAATTAGCTTCTAAAAAACCTGAAACCCTTGGGTTAATTCCCGATGTAGGATCTTCTGGGTCTTGGTAATAAGAATATATATTTTGAAAAGATCCATTTGGAGTTCCTTGTATAGCAACCCCATTGGTATTAGAAATCATGTTGTATAAGAAATCCTCACCAGCTCTTAAAGCACTGTTTGCACCACCACTGGCAAGTGTTCTGTTGTGTAAACCAGCTGCCATTTTTTCCTGAAGTATGGTTCCTTTCATGCCGGTATAACCCATTAAAGTTATGATCAACAATAAAATCAAACCAACTGCTAAAGCAGCACCTTGTTGTTTTACCAAAGGCGTTTTTTGTACATTGCTTTTCATCATAGTGTGTAGCTCCTAACTGGTACTATGGCACTGAACTCTCTGCGATACATACGCTCACCATCAAGACCTGAAACCAAGCCAGCAGATGGATCTTGTTCAGCATCTCCATCAGGACTGTAAACAAATACATCATCAGTCACTTGACTGCTGTTACTTACCGTATTCATTAACAAATGCACTTCAATGGCATAAATAGAACGCCAAAGACAACCATTGTCATTGGACAAACCTAGGTTCATAGCTCTGACTGCACCTGTCACCCTAGGCGGCTGAATACAACCCGAAATGCCATCTATTGCGCCATTGTTATCAACATCACCACCACCATTGACATTTTGCACTTCATCAGCTGTCAATCTAACCACATGACCAGATTGTAACTGAGCCAAATAAAACACATCCAAACGTTCAACACCTTCAACTATGGCCTGACTTTGTCCATTCTCTGACCTAAATAAAGTACTGATCAATCGAGAAGGGTCATTCACATCAGTTTGAAAACCGACATGATATGAAACCGACCTTAAATCATCTTGGTAACTGAAAGCACGCATATCGGACACCACTTGAAAATCAGGTACAGACGCTGCATTCAGATTAACACTAGTGCCACCCCAAGTAGCATTTGAGACAAAAGTTGTTTCACAATCACTCACTATAGCAATGTCATTGGCATCAGAAACATCAGGATCTTCGATCAAGGTTAAATTACCATTATTAGGTGGTGCACCAATTGCTGTCACATTGGTACCACCCACTAAATAACGAATCGTCATTGCATCTGTTCCTGGCGCTCGCAAACCTGATGCCAAACCTGCTGCCAGTGGAATTGAAGCACTGCTATCAGCCCCAACAATATTTAATGCAGGATCACATGCAGTCGCCCCACACTCATGTCCTTGAATAAAAAAGCTCGGGTCTAAAGGGTAAAAACCAATTCCTGTTGAGTCAGCAACCGTATCACCTAATTGATTCAGGTCAGCATTGCCTAATGTATCTAACCTCACATCACCAGCTGCTGGCCAACCATTATCAAATACGACATTGTTATCTACCGTCCAACTACTCATCAAATATCCTTGTTCCCAATTAGAAACAAATTCATTAGGCAAGGCCATGGTAACACAATGCTTCCTTCCTGCTTGTTCAATGTCATCTTTAATTCGAGTGATCGCATAACGACCATTTTCTTGCAAAATTGCTAAACCAGTCTGGGAGCGGTTTAACGCACTGGAGCTTGTAAACAATGTCACCAAACCCAGCAATATGATGACGCCAACAACCATAGCAACCATCAATTCAATTAAAGAAAAACCTTTAGACATATAATTTTTACTCATAAACTTATCCTGTTTCATGGTTGCACCACCAACGTCATGGTTTGAGCGTCAACCTCATCTGCTCGATTAGATTCATTCCAGGTAACTGTCACAGTGCAAACACCATCAAAAACAGGTACTGGTTGCCATATTGAAGGCGCTGGCAAAGGATTTGGTGTAGGTGGCACGCCATTAGCCAAACAATTGATAGTGCCAACTCCTGAGGGAAGTAACTGGTCAAGAGAGTTGGCCCATTGCTGCCCATCAAATGCAGCCAACGCTGCATAATTACACGGAGAACCCAAGTCACATTGGTCAGTACCAGGCGCAGCAGTCATATTATAAGCACCACCCCATAATGCAACAGGGTTGGCTCGCATTCGATCCACCATATTTTCGGCTAAAAAGTTAGCTTGTGAACGTAAATAACCATTATGATTATTTCTAACTGAAATGGTCATCATTCCAGCAATTCCTAATAAGCCAAACGAAAAAACCACAACTGCGACTAAAACCTCAATCAAAGTAAAGCCTTGTTGCACATCCCTGCTTAAAACTTGTTTTACATGTATTTTCATGGTGTCACCACCCTGACTGAACCGCTGGGTGAAATCTGGATATTCCTTAATGAATCAGCAACAGGGTTATCATTATCGGCTTCAAAACTCACTGCACCGTCAACCAATGCACCCAACCTGTTAAATTGAAGACGTCCAGCAAGACCACCAGTTTGTGACATACTGATATCACTCAATGCTTGCTGCTCAAAAAGCTGTTGGTTGTCATTACCATCGGCATCCAAGCTCCAAATCTCCCATCCATCTTCCCATCCGCCTCCGTTTACCCTAACCTGTACATCTGCTCCATATCGAATGGCTTCTGCTCTGGCCAAATTAAAACTGTAAACAGCTTCATTCACCACGAGACTCACTTCTTTCCTAACTTTAAAATCCCTGTAGTTTGGCACGCCCCATGCTAAAAGCAAGGCCCCCACCAACAAAACAACTATCATTTCAATTAAAGTAAAACCAATGACTCTTTGTTTTAAATTGACATTCTTATTTTTTAATCTGCACACAAATCTTTAAAAAGTATTTAACAGTATCAAGATTAATTGATCATAATCAATGCGTCAACAACATCTAGCACCTATAAGACTAGCGGCACAGATTATCAGATAAACGGTTACTTCTGAACCAACCGCAATTCTTTTGGCAGTGCAAAAACCATATTTTCTGGCTCACCGTCTAATTCAATTACCTCTGTTTGATCGCTGATTTTTTCAATGGCAGAAATCACATCTCTGACTAATTTTTCTGGGGCTGAAGCACCCGCGGTAAGACCTACTGATTGAACACCTTTGAACCATGTGTTTTTAATATCTGCAGCACCATCAATCAAATAAGAAACAACCCCTTGTCTTTCGGCCAACTCTTTGAGTCGATTTGAATTTGAACTGTTAACACTGCCAACCACTAAAACGAGCTCAGTTTGAGCAGCCAAATTTCGAACAGCCATTTGTCGATTTTGTGTGGCATAACAAATATCGTCATGTTTCGGGCCTTCAATCAAAGGGAATCTGTTACGCAGTTCATTGATGATTTCACGGGTATCATCCATGGACAATGTTGTTTGTGTTACATAAGCCACTTGATTGGGCTGGTCCACTTGTATGGCATTGGCCTCAATCACTGAATCTACCAAATAAATGGTTCCAGTGGCATTGAGTTTATCCCACTGGCCTAGCGTGCCTTCCACTTCAGGGTGGCCATGGTGGCCTATTAAAATCAAGTCGAAACCTTGCTTACAATACCTAAAAACTTCAATATGAACTTTCGTAACCAAGGGACAGGTGGCATCAAACACTTTAAGTTGGCGCCTTTCAGCTTCTTGTCGTACTGCTTTAGAAACACCATGTGCTGAAAAAATAACGATTTGTTCATCAGGGATTTCATCCAACTCATCCACAAAAACAGCACCTCGGTCGCGCAGTTTATCTACCACATATTGGTTATGAACCACTTCGTGGCGCACATATATAGGCGCTCCAAATGCATCTAAAGCACGATTCACGATATCAATCGCACGGTCTACACCCGCACAAAAACCGCGTGGGTTAGCCAGTAAAATTTTCATGATTGTTCATTTTTTGATGGTTGTTCTTTATTTTTAAAAGCATCAATGATCAGCAAAACCGCACCTGCACAAATGGCAGAATCAGCCACATTAAAAGCAGGCCAATAATAACCAGCATAATGTAACTCAACAAAATCAACCACATAACCTAAAACCACTCGATCCCAAATATTACCCAAAGCACCGCCTATTACCAACACCAATGCGGTATTTTGTAATTTCATAGAACGTCTATTTTGAGACAGCCAATACAACAACCAAATAACGATAGCAGATGCTACTGCAGCGATGAAGTATCGTTGCCAACCCGATTGATCAGCTAAGATACTAAAAGCAACACCTTCATTATGCATCAGCGTCAGATTGAAAAATTCTGTGATTTTATTGGGCACATATAACTCAAGCTGGCTACTGGCCATGTACTTGGTCCATTGATCAAGAATAAAAACCAAAACGCTGATCCACAACAGTCGCCAACCTGAGCGTTTTACTTTTTCAAGCAATGCCATTATGCATAGCTCCTTTTTTCACCAGCACCTTCAACATTTTCAACACAACGACCACAAATACTTGGATGCGCTTCGTTGATACCCACATCGGTTCTGATGTGCCAACAACGTTCACACTTCTCGCCACCTGCTTTAGATACAGCCAATGCAATGGTATGACCTGATGCCAACTCAATATCAGTGGCATCAACTGAAGCAACTGGTGCTTTCTCATTCCACGGTCTCAGCTTGGCTTCTGAGGTAATTAACACAAAACGCATCTCATCACTGAGGTCTGCAAGCACAGTATACAAATCATCTTGCAAAAATAACACAACCTCAGCATCTAGCGAAGAGCCAATCTGACCAGCAACACGTAAATGTTCTAACTGCTTTGCAACAGCTTGTCTGATTTCTGCAATCAGTAACCACCGCTGTGTATTTTGGCTAAAATCCAAAACTGGCAATTCATACCAGCTTGATAATAAAACATGTTGCTCTCCACCTCGAGCCAAGCGAATTTCATCAGCAGTAAAGGTTAAAATAGGAGCAATCATATGTTGCAAGGCGTTCAAGACATGAAACATGGCTGTTTGTGCTGACTTTCTGGCCTCACTTTCACTGTGACAGGTATACAAACGATCTTTGATCACGTCCAAATAAAACGCACCCATATCTTGCGAACAAAAGTGATGAATTTTTTGATAAACCAGATGCAGCTGATAGGCATCATAATGAGCAACCACTTCTTTCTGTAATTGCACCACTTGGTCAATCGCCCACAAATCAATTTCTGTACATTGTTCTAAACTCAGTAAATCTGACTCATCAAATTCATTTAAATTACCCAGCATAAAACGTGCTGTATTGCGAATCCTGCGATATCCGTCTGCTGCACGGTTAAGGATTTCATCTGAAATGGTCATTTCACCGCGATA
>CALDFB010000191.1 GCA_937942365.1 uncultured Marinicella sp.
CCACAACTAACGGGATTGAAAAAAGTATTCGAGTGATGATTGGAGTCATGGCATTTTTGAGCATATACAAATAATTAATTTTATGTGACTTGTGGCCAAATGCCTTGGCTGTAACGATGTGATCTTTTTGAAGTTCTTCAACCAATACTGCTCGATAAAACCGGGTGTTGTATCCTAATGAAACAAATATGATTGCCAAACTTGGAACAGTCACATAATGAAGGTATTGTAGCCAAGAAAAACTACCATCTCTTGCTGTAATAAGCCAGCCGCGAACAGGAAACCAGTCTAAGCCATAGCTTGAGGCGAATAGCAGCTGGAAACCAATAATAACAACCAAAAAGGAAATGCTCATACCCAAAACTGCTATAGCCATTATACATTTATCTTGCCATTTTCCTCTGTGAATCGCGGCTTGCATTGCCAGAATTAAAGCCAAGATGTTGCCTAGAATAAATCCAGGTAGCATCAATAGTAAAGATATGGGTATTGAGTGATACAGCATTTTTGATACCGGTTGATCTTTAACCATTGATAAGCCGAAGTCCAAACGCATAAGTTCATTTAAATATAAAGCGTATCTTTGCCAAAATGGCTGATCATAACCCAACATGCTTCTGATATTTTTTATCGCTTCTGGTGATGGGTTCTTGCCCAATAACTCATAAGTGAGGTCAGGCCCAAAATAAACCATTAATAAGAATGAAATGAAGGTAACGCCAAGAATGAGTGGTAATCCGCTGATGATTTTTCGTATGGCAAATGCCCCAATATTCATTGTTCAATATCAACATAGCGGAGATGAAAACCACCAACTATTCCCCGGTCCGGGAAAGAAATGACATTTTTATGCCATAAATGAATTTTGTTACGTGCCAGGCCGGAAATGACCACACAGTCATCAATAATCATTTGATTCATTTTTTGATACAAGGCCGTGCGCTCAGGAGAAGGTTGTAAAACACTGCTTTGTTCGAATAGGGCATCATAAGCGCTATTGGTGTAATTGAATGAGTTAGAGCCTGGGGATTGATTAGGGCCATAGAATAATTGCAGTGTATTTTCAGCATCAGGATAATCCAGAGTCCAACCTAAAAAGAAAAAAGGTGTTTGGCGGTTTTTGATGGCTTTGTTAAAAGTGCCAAAACTGGGATAAGGGTGATATTTAATGAGGTTGTTGGGGTAACCTATGTTATTAAGAAAGCCACGCATTTGCTCAAAAAATTGTTTTTGCAACACACTGCCTGTGGTGTGATATTCAAAAACTGGCAAGGTGCTGCCTGTCCACTGGTGTTGATTCAATAAGTCTTTAGCGCCTTGTACATCAGTTTCGATTGAATTGTGGCCTATGTTAGGGTTATATTCAGGTACGCTTGGAGGGATGATGCCAGGAAAGACAGTTCCTAAACCAAAATAAAAAGCACGGTTCTTTTGTTTCCAGTCATGTGATTTTCTGATGGCGCAACGCAGTGCTCTGCTTTTCGTATCATGGTCTGGATCGCCGTTGTTACCAAAAATTGGGTGACTCATATCAAATCCGTGATACACAAACCCTGCTTCCATGCCATAGCTGTAATGGTAATTAGCTGTGATTTGTGGATGCAGTTCAATAGGGTCTTTGCTGAGCAAGACTGTATTTTGTTTGTCCTTAGGAACAGTGGTGTATTGAATTTCATTGCCTTTGGTGAATGACTGCCATCGTGAAGCCGATTCATTGATGAAACTGATTTCTAATTGATCAATAAAGGGTGGTGCTTTGCCATGCAGTTTTTCAATGCCAAATTGGTTGTGTTTAGTTGCATCATAACCTTCTTTATATATATCTATAGGTTCTTGCCTGAAATGGATATTTTTTCTGAGGTAGGCTGTTTCGGAATTAAATTGACCAAGGATGAATGGGCCAGACCCTATGGGTTGAGAGCCAAATTCTGCGCCTAATGCTTCGACCACTTCACGTGGTGTGATGGCTGAAAAACCCATTGCAAGTGAATAAATCAATTGAGGATACGGTTTGTATAAAGAAATCTGTATGGTGTAATCGTCTATGGCTTTCAGTCCAGATACGGTTTGATCATAATGAGCACCCGCGTTTTGCCATTCACGCAAGCCTTGGATTTTGTCTTGCCACAACCATGCTCCACTGGCAATATTTTTAGGATCAAATGAACGCAAGATAGAATAGATGAAATCATGGGCTTTCACCTCTCTGCCTTTACCATCAATAAAAGCTGGGTGATCATGAAAAAGTACTCCTGACTTAATTTTGATGGTATAGACTAAACCATCATCACTGATTTGTGGCATGGATTGAGCGAGGTTAGGCTTTAGCTCATAAGGCCTGGTTAAATATTTATATCTGTAAAGGGTGTCGAAAATATTAACCACTAACATGTTGCTATAAAGTGTAGCAGCTTTGATTGGGTCCAAACTGGTTGGCTTACCATCAATTGAGTGGCGATAAATCTTGAGGCCATTTACGGTGTTAGATAGAGTACTGTTATTTTTGTTTTGATCTTCGGATTGACAAGAGAAAAGACCTATCGTGGCGACTAGAGTTATCCATAATTTATGTACTTTCAAAATAATCTGCCCCCAATTGCATTGGTTATTAATTATAGCTCTTCAAACTGTTGTGGTAAACTGAGAAAATGAATGAGAAGAACAAAAAATTCAAAACATTTAAAGAGTTTTACCCTTATTATTTGGCTGAACATGAAAATTTAATCTGCCGCCGCTTACATGCCATTGGCTCAACTTTAGTGATTATATTGCTTATTCTCGCCTTTATCAGTAGAAATTGGTATGTGTTACTTTTACTTCCCTTAGTGGGTTACGGCTTTGCCTGGGTTGGTCATTTCTTTTATGAAAAAAATAAACCGGCAACCTTCAAGTATCCACTTTACAGTTTTTTGGGTGATTGGGTGATGTTTTGGCAGGTATTAACCCGTAAAATTAAAATATAAATTATTTTTCAATGACCCAAATAGAGCGATATTCGTATTTGAAATTTTGATCATTTGTAACCAAAAGTAACACGTTCATGTCCTGCCAAATCTTTTCGCGAGTCGACTTTTTTGAAACCAGCTTCAAGCATGATGTTTTGTACAGCTTGTTGTTGTTGCCAACCATGCTCAAATATCAATAAACCATTTTTTTTAAGAAAGTCTTTGGCCGTTTTAGTGATGCGAATATAGTCACCTAAACCATTTTGATCAGCAACCAATGCATCAATGGGTTCATGTTTCAAAGCTTTTAAATGTAAATCATCTTCAGCTATATAAGGTGGGTTGCTGATGATTAAATCATATTGAGTTGGAATGATTGTTTCAAACCAGTCAGATTGTTGGAATGATATATTATGAATGTTATTCAGTTCTGCGTTGTATTTAGCAACAGCTAAAGCTTGGAGTGATTTATCCAAAGCAAGCACATCAGCTTTGGGGAAGGTGTGCGCCAGTACAATTGCTAAAACACCACTGCCTGTACCTAAGTCAAGTATTCGTTTTGGCGTTGTATTTACTAACAGTTCGATAACTGTTTCAATTAAAGTTTCTGAGTCTGGTCTAGGAATCAATGTGTGTGAGTTCACTTTGAAGTTTAAACTCCAGAACATCTGATGGCCAGTTATATAAGCCATCGGTTGACCAGCGTTAAGTGCATTAACACATTTATTCAGTTGAGTGAGTTGGTCGGTTGATAATGGGTAGTCAGAATGTGCGTAAATCCAGGCGCGATTTTGATTTAAAATATGTTCCAGTAACAACAATAAATCATTGCGTTCAATGGCGTTAAAATCGGAAGGTGTTTTCGGGCTATTGAGTTGTTTCAGCCAAGCGCCAACAGTTAACAAAAAATAACGCTCTTAAATGTGTACATTATAAAGTTTTGGACAATTAACCGAAACTTGAGTCAAATAAAGCGTCTTGAGTTGGCTTGTTGTTACTACTTTCATCAAAGCTACCTTTGCTTAAACGGTCTTGCTTACTGTCAAACTTATTAATGCTGATGATATCATCATGGGCTACTACAGAGTGAGGAGCAGCATGTACAGGCTCTTGATTATTTAATAGATTAAAATTGGGCATAGCAACTGCAAAAACAAATGCAAACGATAGGGTCGCAAATGCTGTCTTAAGTGGTGAACTCATACCTAAGAAACTGAACCAAGACTGGCGTGAGTTTTCTATAGATTCTGACATGACTTGACTCCAGTCTTTCATGCCAAGAGAAATCTTTAAAGCATGTGCAGTGGTGTGGTCGTTGATTAAATCTTCAAGGTGATTCAATCGGTTTGACGAGGCTGCACTGGCTGCCAAACAATCACTGGCATCACTTTTTGAAACGTACTTTTTACTGTTGTTTTGAAACAATTCAGCCAATTGGCTTTCAGTTAATTTTATGTCGTTTAGTTTCATCTTATTCTCTTTTCAATCAATCTCGTAGTCGATATTTAATTTCTTCAATTTATCTTTCAAAGCGGACATGGCGCGTTTTGAAAGATTTTCAGCTTTGTAAAAAGGCCAGCCAGTTAATTCTGACATTTCTTTAACAGAGTAGCCTTGTAAACGTAATTTAACTGCAATCCTGCGGCTTTCTGGCAATGATTCTATTGCTGCAAAAACCTGTGCTTTGATTTCATCATCATGGATGATTCGATCAGGTTCTGCCTCTTGGCTGATCAAATCAGCTTGATAAACTTCTTCTTCATGATCTTGACCAGGTAATGTAACATCTTGTAAATGTCTTTTATGTTTTCTGGCTAAATCAATAACTACGTTTGCTGCTGTTCTGTATATATAAGACGAAAGGTTTTCTATTTCTCGGTCACTTTCTAAGATTTTTATTAATCGAATGGACACTTCCTGATAAACATCATCGGCAGTAACGCCAATAATTTGAACATTTTGGCTATAAACCGCTTTTTCAATGAGGTGTTGATGTTGCTGAAATATTTGTTCAAGTTTTCGCTTGTTCATCACCAAACATCCAGAAAAGACAAGATCACTCCATTGGTGTTGAGCAGGCCGTGTTGTTTGACATATTGTATGGCGGTCATGCCAACTTTGTTATGAATTTTAGGGTTGGCGCCTAGTTTGAGCATTTCATGAGTGATGTTGGCAATGTGGCTGTCATCTACATCATACGGGCTGTTTTTCAGGGCACCACAAATTAAGTGCAGTGCTGTATTGCCTTGTTGATTTTGTATGTTTATATCCAATCCATAATGATGAATCAATTTTAAGGTGTTCTTAGCTTTTGCTGTGTTGCCATAATATTCTGCTGCTATAGCAACATGATGATATAAAGACATACCAGTCTCATCGGTGGTGTTGATGTCGGCGTTCGCATCCAATAACATGCTCACGCAGGCTTCGCTCCATTGTGCAGCGGCCAATGACAAGTAAGGATAGTTACCAGGTCCCAGTCCATCTACCTGTACCCCATTTGAGATCAATAACCCCACCAATGCCCTGGAATTACTTATGATGGCACTGGACATAGGTGTGCTTCCATTGTTTGATCGATGTTCTATATTGGCATTATTTTGAATCAGGTAAGAGGCCACTGCTCGGTGTCCCTTGCCCGCCGCATGAATTAAACCAGTACAGCCTTTGTTGTCTGTTAAGTCTACAGAAATGCCTTTGACCTTTAATTGATTCAAGCGACCTAAATTACCCGAGGCTATGGCATCAAACCAGAGTTTTTGGTCTGAATCACTGGAGGTTTTAATTTTAAGCGTTGTTTCTGTTGAGCCTATCTTGTGGTTAGTGGATGATTCACTTGGTTTGGATGCAAGAGGAGAGGCATGATTGATTTGTTGACCAGGTTCACTTTCCTGGGTAAACAAAGGCAATTCAATTTGTTTCTCAGCTTCAATTTTTTGAATCATCAGTTTTAAAATCGCTGGGTGTTTCTTTTCAGCAACCAGCAAGGCAGATTTTCCATTTGTATTCTTGAGGGTGGGATCTACTTTGTTTTCGAGCAGTGTTTTTATTATTTTTAGGTTTGGGTTTTGTTGTTGTATGGCAATCAAAAGTGCATTATCACCTTGGTTATTGGCGTAGTTCATATCCACATTTTGCTTGATTAACAGTTCCACAGTTGAGGCTGATTGGCTGATCACAGCATCTAAAAAGGCATTCATGCCAGCATGGTCAGTTGCCGCCAAACTGTCATGGTTATTGAGTAAATAACTGACTTTTTTTTCATGACCTAATAAACAAGCAGTCATCAAAGCTGTCCGTCCATTTTGGTCTACCACATCCAGATCGGCTGTATGTGAGAATACCAGTTCGATACCTTGGGTGAGGTCTTTCTTGTATTGAGTGGCCGCAATCAATGGAGGATATTTGGTTTTGTGAGGAACGATTTGGTTTTCCAACAGATACTTGGCAACTTTCCAACGTCCATTTTTTAAAGCAGTATTCAGTGGCATGAAGTCTGGATGATTAACAGCCTCAATGTCTAATCCAGCATCCAATAAGTCAATCATTTGATTCAATTGTCCTTGACGACAACATTGCAATATTTTTTTTGCAGAATCAGATAAAATTGGGGTCACAATTACATTCCATCGAAGACATTTGTTGGTAAGTTAAAAATCATCAATCGTTTTTTCCAGTTGGCAACTTGTCAGTATGACACAAAAAGCCAATTTGATTCCTGCCGTGTTTTGATCAATCAAAAGTCAGTGTGGCAGACAAACCAGTGGTTTTATTGCGTTTAATTTCAATCTTCCAATTATACAGGTCACATAAGCGTTTGACGATAGCTAATCCCAATCCAGATCCTTTGCTGTTTGATTTACCCACGCGGTAATGACGATCAAATAATTTGGGTAACTCAGATTCAGTGACGCCAACGCCTTCATCTTCAACAGTGATGCTGTGTTTATCTAGAATGATATGAACAGTCCCCTCAGTGGTGTATTTAATTGCATTGCCAATTAAATTGCTCAGTACCACTGAAACAACAGATTCGGGTGCTTTGACTTGTAGCCAGTCATTCTCAGTTATTTTAGTGGTGACTGGTTTTAGTTTTAATGTAGGTTCAAAGCCATCGACAATATTGCGAATGATCAGTCCAGGTTGCGTTCTCTCGTGGCTTTGTTGTTCTTTGCGTTCTTCTCGAGCAAGCAACAAAAGCGTTTCTGTCAATTCTGTAGATTGTTTAGAAGCGCGTTCTATGCGATTAATACGATCTAATTCTTTTTCTGTGATTTTAGGGTTGGATTTGATCAGTTCAACGGTGCTGCGAATGACTGTCAGTGGCGTACGCAGCTCATGACTGACATCTGCATTAAATTCTTTGTCACGAACCACATAGTCGGTGAGTCTTTGTGCATATGAGTCAAGCGCTTTTGCTACCTGGCCGACTTCATCAGCGTGGAAATGGGGGGCCAAGGGTTCTAAGTGGGTGTCGGTTGTTTGGTTTTCCAATTTTGAAGCTAATTTACTTAAAGGTTTCAGAGCTCTCTGTGAAACAAATAAGGCCAATATATATGCGAGTAATAAAAACACAAAAAACATGCCTGTAAAAACCCAATAAAGTGTCGCTGAACTGCTTTCCATATGACTGATGTCATTTTTAACGAACCCCCAAACAGGTTGATTGTTGACAGAGTGCCTCTTGTTAACGGCAACAATGAATGTTTTACCTGCTTCAGTGAGTACGTGCGTCCCCTCGTTTAAATCCGCATAATTGGCTGGTAAGTCTAAATGGAGTCTTGATGGCGTGGTGATGATGCCTTCTATGTTGGGAGAAATTTGTTCTTTGTTGATAATGGTGGGGTCTAGAGAATACCGCAGCATAAAGCTGTCAAGGTCATCTTTGAACGTTTGTGCAATACCTTCATTGTGCAAATATTGTCGTATGCTCAATGAACTGATGGCAAATAATGTGGTAAGCAGGGTGCTGAAAGCCAGAAATCCGATGATTATCCGGCTTTTTATACTACTCCGAAAGTTCATCCGGGTCAGATACATGGTAACCAATACCATGTCTGGTATGAATTAAGTTTTTATCAAAAGGTTTGTCTATGGTGGTTCTCAGACCGTGGATATGAACGCGTAAAGAATCAGAATCAGGCATTTCCTCTCCCCATACTTTAACTTCCAATTCTTCTCTGGGAACTACGTACGGACTTGATTCCATGAGGATCTGTAATAATTTTAATCCTGTTGGATTCATTTTAATTGATTGTCCTGCGCGCTTTACAGTTAAACTGTCCAAATTATATTCTAAATCAGCCACAGAAAGTTTTCGGTTTAAGTTTTGTTTCTTGCGGTTTCCTAATACAGTTACCCTGGCTTCCAGTTCTTGTAATGCGAATGGTTTGACCATGTAGTCATCTGCTCCAAACTCGAATCCTTCAAGTTTTTGCTCTAAGGTGTCTCGAGCTGTTAACATGATAATGGGGGTATTTTTTTTGGCATCTTTACGTAATTTTTTACATAAATCAAGGCCATCCATTCCTGGTAACATCAAGTCTAAAATGATGACATCAAAATCGTTGGTTACTGCCAAGTGCAATCCTGTGACGCCGTCACCGGCATAATCAACTATATGATCTCGATCTTCAAAATAATCAACAATGTTCGCGGCAATGTCGGTGTTATCTTCAACAACTAATATTTTCATGATATTCCTTAATATTTGGTACGATTTTTAGTGAGATAAAAAAATCCCAAGGAGTGGGAAAACCCCTTGGGAAGTCTTAGATGCCCTTATATGGGTCAAAGTCATTTGGAGAACTCTAACCTTGGATTTATCATACTAACATTTCTGTTAAAACTTCGTTAAGTGCTTATTAATTGATTGTAAAATAGCTGACCACTGATTTGTAGGGCGCTACTTTAAGTTGATGGTTTTGATAGAATTGGTTCATCTTTTATCGAATCAATTTATCTTATGCTGCGATTTTCGCTGTTATTTTTAACCATCATCATCGGTTTGTTTTTATTAGAAATATATGAACCGGTGCGCCAAGCCTTGATTCTGCCTTTTACAGGTTGGCTCGCGAGTTTAAGTTCTTGGTTGATACAAATTTTTGACTCTGGTGTGATTGCCAACGGAGATGTTATCCGTGATGCGGTTTCGGGTCATGCCATCCAAATTGCGCCAGGTTGTAATGGGGTTGAAGCGATGATTATTCTCTTGGCAGCGATCATTGCATTTCCCGCACCTCTATTTTATAAGCTGAAAGGTTTGTTTTGGGGCTTTATAGCCATTCAGGCATTGAATATGGTCAGAATTATTTCATTATTTTATCTGTTACAGTGGGATAAAAATTGGTTTGATTGGTTCCATCTGTATTTATGGCAAGCTTTGATTATTCTTGATGCTTTGGTGGTTTGGCTTATTTGGTTGCGGTATATGCCAAGGGATCACAAGCAAGTGAAAGCGGCTTTGGAAACTAACGAAGGCGTGGCTTAGTGTCGTTTTGCCCATTTCCTTATGGTATGGCTCCTGATTAAAGGACTTCCCCGTTTTCTTTGACTGTGTTTTTCATTAACTGGATCAATTGCAAGGTTTTTTCTTGGGCTATGGTACCAATTGAACTGTCCTCAATAAGCGTCTCAATATCGCCACATAACTGTGAAACATGGTCGAAGCCATAACTTCCACTTGAGCCGGCTAACTGGTGTATTGACACTGAAAGCGCTTGGGCATCCTGTTCTGCAAGCGCTTTTTCTAAGTGCAGTATTTTGTCTTCAAAAGAAGCCAAAAATTTTTGTTTTAACTCTTCAAACAAACTGGTTTTCCGATCAGTCTAAAATAGTGATGGTTACTGTGGCAGTTGATTGCTGTGTTCCATCTGTAATGGTGTATGTAAATGTATCAACACCACACCAATCTGCAGGTGGTATATAGGTTACTGTGCCATCTGCATTGATATCAACTACAGCACCTAAAGTTCCATCAGTGTTAACTGAAACCAGGGTAATAACGTCGCCATCCGGGTCAGAATCATTGGTTAACAAGTTAATGGTGGTTGACCTATTCATGGTGGTGAAGAACTCGTCATTGACTGCAACAGGGGCAGTATTTGGGTCTGTGACAGTAAAAGTTACTGTTGCCGTGCTGGTTGCCCCGTCTGCATCGCTGATGGTGTAAGTAAATGTGTCGACACCAACAAAACCTGGGCTAGGTGTGTATTGAATTTCATCACCACCAACTAAATTGATTGTGCCATTGGTCGGGTTTGTGGTGCTGATAAGCTCTAATACAGTGCCGTCTGGATCGCTGTCATTGTTAGTTACAAATATTGAAGTGGTTGTATTGTTAGGAATAGTTCCACTGTCATCGACCGCAATTGGTGCTATGTTGTTGATTGTGATCGTTACTGTCGCTGTGTCAGTTGCACCTTCTTGGTCAACAATTGTGTAAGTAAATGTATCAGTGCCAATAAATCCTGTATTAGGTGTATATGTGATGATGTCGCCATTGTTAACTACTGTACCGTTACTGGCTTGAGTCACAGAATCAACACTGATCATATCACCTTCATCTGCGTCTGAATCGTTATCTAGTACATTGATGAGTACACCAGAAGAATTTCTATCAATGGTGATGCCATCGTCATTGGCAACTGGCTCGGCATTCAAGAAAATGATTTCGCCCAAAGTGGTGTTGGTTTCAGTTTCTTGAAATTTATAAAAATCGACAGTGCGCTTGTGTTGTGCGGGATTTCTTAAGGCGCGATTAATCCAAGCCGCAGGGGCATCAATTTTTCTTTTAACCCATTTCATAGGTAAATCTTCATCAGCGATTTCTACATCAACATAATCATTTTCGATGGTTAAAAATGAAATTTCAACACGTCTGTTTTTAGGTTGGTCAGGGCCGTTGTTGTCATAGGCTGGTTGAGATTCGCCCATGCCTTTAGATTGAATGATGTCTGCATCGATACCATTGGCAATAAAAAATTCTTTGGCGCTTTGTGCTCTTCTGGTTGATAATCCTAGGTTATAAGCATCTGATGCAATGTCACAAGTATGTCCAACAATGTTTATACTGCTGGCTAATTCAGTGGCCTTGATTTGCTCGACTAAAGATTTGAGTTCGACGGCAGCATCGTCTCGTATGAAAGATTTATCTAAATCAAAGAATGCCATAGAAGACAGGTCGACTTGATTTTGTACCAATTGACGGTTTTCCATTTTTAACTGTTTTAAACGATCTTCATCCAGTACTTGAACTTCCTCATCAACAGTTGTAGGTAAATGGTTGTTACCAAAATCATATCTATACATGAGATTGGCTCGAGTGTCATTACTGTCAGTTTCAAAATCGCCAGATTTATGTATTTGTTCTACTGATAACGCCAGGCTGTGCCCAGTATTATGGAAGTACTTTTCAAGATTAACACTGGCAGTTAACTGATCAGAATCATAATCGCCCATTTCATAATCTAAGCCTCCTGTTAACCTGACAGAGTTGCTTTCAAAAAACTTGCCAATTCGACCACCCAGGCCCCAGTCATATGGGTGCTCATAGTTCCTGATGATTGACTCAACCGTTTGCGATTGTACAAAATCACGCCCATCTAATTGTCCAAAAATATCAGTAGTAATTGAGCTTGAAACTTCATTGACTAAACGAGAGCCGGTAATTGCCGAACTTAAATTAACATTCCAAAATTTATCTCTGGCTTCAGAGCCAAAACCCACAGTGAATTTACGGTCATCAAAAGTGTTTTGATCAACCGCAGCAAAGTATTTCCATACTCTTAAATCGGCCTCATTATTGATCAGGTCACCTTTTTCATTGGCACCAGAGAGCCGATGGTAATCTAATTTTAAACCGCCTGCACCGTCAGATAACCAGACTTCTCCCATCCAATTGCTGTTCCAATCGGTGTTGAAAGATTTAAGAAAGTCTCCAATGAGCTCACCTTCATTATCAATGCCTATGCCCAAACGCGTGTCATCACCCGCGTAAGCAAAATTAATTTGGTCTTCTGTACCTGAAACCGTGCCTTGGTTTTGTGCGCCTGCAGAAATCGTAATTATCATGGCAGCCATGATGAATTTAATTTTGTGATTATCCATGAAACCCTCTGTTGATAAAATGTACAATCAGTGCATTTTAGCAACAGGTCAAATCAATGTCATGGCTTATTTATGGCAATTAACCTTTTATGACAATAACAGGGTATTGAGTAAATAAGAGTTTTATGTAGGAACTCAGGTTTTCTGAGTTCCTTGATGGGTGGACTATTCAATTTATGTTTATAATGGTTTGAGGGTGTTTTTCAAAGCATTTTCAATTTGAGCTGTACTTTCATGTGGTCGTGCAATGATGGCAGCAGAGCCTTGTTCTAAAGCGACAATCTTGCCTTTGAATCCTTCCATTTGCATATTGACTGCTTCTTCAACAGGAGAGTTAGGCATATACAATACAGTGATGGGTTGATTTAAATCATTCATGACTACCATTCTGGCACCTTTGCCGTTTAACGTGGGACATAGCTTCATGAAATGAACATCCCCCAAATCACCCTCAATAGCTGTATTGATACTGGCGAAAATGGGTGCTAATTGGTCATGAGGTATTTCAGCTTCAGACATATAAACAGCTGGTTCCATCATCAAAGCTTCGTTGATAAACTTCTCAAGGTCGGAACTTTGAGAGTTGGCTAAAAAGAAAATGCCAGCACCTACTAACAGTATGGCTGATGCAGCCATGGCCAGATAGTTATTTCTGAATTGGTTTTGTTGCTGCTGTGCTTGATGAAATTTAATGTGTTCAATGTCATGAGCAGGTACAGGGACGCTTAATGCGGCTTGGATGATTTGTTCTTTTGCCATGACGTCTTGGTAGGCATTTGCACAACGTCTGTCGTTATTTTTGGCATGTAAAAAATCTACGTCAGTAGAATACGGATCTGCATCCAATATATTTTTAAATTCAAAGTAGTTCATATTTTGTTACCTATCTTACTTTCCCTGTTTAAATGTAATGTGAGTTGTTTTCTGGCTCTATGTAATTGTGTCATGACTGCGCTTGGACTGATGTCTAATTGCTTGGCAATTTCATCACAACTGAATCCGCCAATGACTTGTAACATCAGAGGTTCTGCATATTTGGATTCTAAGTTGACCATAGCTTGTCTGGTTATGTTGATATCCATCAATTCATCGGGCGTGTGGTGGTGCTTGTCTTCGACGTCAATCACCATATCATCCAGCGAATTGATGATCGGTTTCTTTTTTTCAAATTGACGTGCAAATTCACGTCTTAAAATAGTAAAAATCCAGCTCTTGGCTGCTTTTTCATCTTTGAGTGAGTCTATGGCTCGCCAAGCTCGCAGATAAGCCTCTTGGACTAAGTCTTTAGCCATATGTTCGTCTTTACTCAACCAATATGCAAAGCGGTAAAGGTCCTGGTAATAAACGCCCAGTAAGGCGTCAAATTTTCTTTCTTTTATGCTCATGTAAGTTAAGACCCTGAAAATTCAAATTAATGACAAAAAACATGATTTTTATAATGATTTTATCGGCAAATATTATATTAATAGTTGTTTCATAGTATGCTACCTTGCTTTAACA
>CALDFB010000192.1 GCA_937942365.1 uncultured Marinicella sp.
TTCAGAGAATCAATTAGTTTCCCATGATCAAAAGACAACAATAAAAACATACAAACACTCAGAGGATGGGCGACCAAATAGTTTAGATCCCATTAAAGCTTCAAGTGTCTACAGTAGCCAGTTAGTGGTCAATATATTCGATACACTTTATTCCTATAAATACCTTAAACGACCATACGAGCTGAAACCTAATTTGGCAAAAGCTATGCCTCAAGTGAGTAAAGACGGTTTGACTTATGTCATTGAAATAAAAAAAGGGGTTTTATTTACTGATCATATTTCTTTTCCTGGTGGAGTAGGTAGAGAAGTCATTGCAGATGATTTCGTTTATTCAATCATGCGTACATTTGACCCATCAAATAATGCAACAGGTCAATGGCTTTGGAGAGATAAAATCATAGGTTTAAATGATTGGATCAATAATGGTGCAAACTACAACAAAGAAATACCAGGCCTTATGGCTCTGGATGATCATACCATTCAAATTAAATTGAATAAGCCATACTCCCAATTAATTTACACACTAGCTACTGCATACTCAGCCATCGTCCCTAAAGAAGCAGTTGAACATTTTGGGCAAAGGTTTGGAGTGAGCCCTGTGGGTTCAGGTCCATTTGTACTTGATGACTTCAGCGATACAGTTGCTTACTTGACGAAAAATGAAAGTTTTCGCCAAGAGCCTCTGAACATACATTTAGAAGGTTTTGATTCTCAGCTGCATGAAGGTTTGGGCTTTGAAACTTTACACATGAGGTCACCGCCATTCATTGATAAGCTTGAAGTACATTTCATCAAAGAAAGTTCTTCTCGATGGCTATCGTTTAATAAAAGCAACGAAGTTCAATTCACAACGCTGCCAAAAGAAAAGCAAAATACTGTGGTTGAAAGTACAGATCCCCTTGTATTAAAGCAAACGATCGCCCAGGAATTCAACAGTAGTTTTGATTTGGAAGCAGGATTTGTTTATCACGGATTTAACATGTTAGATCCAAATTTTGGAGATGTAGGAGATGAGGCAACAAAGAAACGCAATAAGGCATTAAGGTGTGCGATCAGGGGTGCCCATGACTGGAATCAAAAAAATAGAGCATTCTATTTCAATCTAGGTACCGTTTTTCCCGGTGTAATTCCTCCAAGCCTTGAAGAATTTGATCCTAATTTATCTGATGAGTCCATCAGAGTTAATATCAATCATTCAAATGCTATTTTGTCTCAAAATGATTGGTATGAATCAAACTTACCAGTGTTTGAATATCACACAAATACCAGTGCTTTACAAAAACAGTTCTTTGAGCAAATGAGAGGTTTTTTAAGCAGTATTTCTTACCCCAATGATAAAATTATATATAAACCACACGCTAGTTTTGGTCAATTTAATCAAGCAGTAAAAGATAGAAAGGCACCATTTTTCTACCTCGCATGGACTTTTGATTACCCAGATGCAGAAAATGTACTGCAATTATTTTATGGCCCAAATGAAACCCCTGGTTCAAACAATTTTAACTATAAAAACCCTGAGTTTGATCGTTTATATGAATTAAGCAGCACAATGCCTCAGTCTCCTGAGAGAACCGAAATATACAGGAAAATGAACCAAATGATTATTGATGACTGTGTAGTCATTTCAGGGCTCTCAAGAAAAAAAATTAACTTATGGCATAAAAACGTAATCACATACCCAGACCGAGAAGTGGTGGGAGGCTTTCACCTAAAGTACGTTGATATTAATTAATATCTATATTATTACTTAATCACTCTTTACTTGGTCTTGCGAGAGATTGTAATAGTTTTACCAGTCATTCATTCATCAATGGGGTCAGAGTATTAGGTGGTGAGTTTTGAGAGTTTAAATTGTTATACTGATATCAAAAGCTCTGACCCCATTGATTCAAAAACATCTTAAGCTCATGCCTGAAAACTGAAACGACTCACCAACCTAAGAGGTGTATAACTTGTAGTAAAATTTATACCATCAAGTCATCAAAAGCCATTAAAGAAAATGATGTCTGATGACAATTCAATGGCGCCTCGATCACATTGGGCACCACCATCATCAGCTCGAATTAAACCGAGTTGATCTTCGACTTCACAGGCTCCAATAAATCCAGGACTGGTTGGGCTGGCTGTATCAACCAAGGGACTGTTAATATTGGGTCTAAAATAACGATGCCAACCGTCGGCATCAATACGCATTTCAGACAATTTTGGATCTCCAATTAAGTTGGTACTGCCACCGTTTAAACAGGAGATATTTGAGGACATGTTGTGGTTATCGACATCATCAACTGTAACATCATCTATAACTGAACAATCGGATAAGTCATTGTTATTGAAAACGGTATTTCTGATCAATGCCCTTGTAGCAAAAGGGCCTGCGGTTGCTAGTAAGCCAAACCGACCGTTATCAACCAGCGTTGAATTATTAACAACAATCCGACCACCTCTAGAGTATATGGCAGAACCATTGTTATTGAACAGTGTAGAATTCTTCACCTCCATAAGCCCTGCACCAACTTTAGGTGCATGAGTAATGTATAGAGTTTCCTCTTGTATTCCGTTTAAGTTTACGTGTTCAAAAAATGTACTTTGACTGATGGATGTATTACCTATTGAACTGATTGCCGCCCCTGTATCAGTAGCTGCATTTGCCCGGAATACACTGTTATGCACAGACAGTTGACTGGAGCCGTTGACATAAATTGCTCCGCCTGACTCTGCCACATTATCTTGAAACCATACTGATAAGACTTCAACTTCATTGAAGGCATTAATGCGAATGCCTCCTCCATTTTGCGAATTCGTATTGGCATCACCGTTAATTATTTTAAAGTTAACAAAGGTGACACTCCCTGTTCCAAAACCTACTTCAAAAACACGATCATTGATGCCAAGGGCAGATACTGTTGGAAAACTTTCAATCGGCTCAATAAAACTACCAATAGTCAGGTTGTCAGTAATGTCAAGGTCTCCTGTTGCTGCTGAATCTTCACCAGAACCCTCAATAGTTAATTCAATCAATGCATCACCAGGCAGGACGATGATGTCATTACCTGGCAAGGCGTTGGCTTCCATAACAGCTGCTCTGAGGGTGCAAAAGTCATTACCAGGTATTTTACAAATACCATTGCCAGGGTTAGCATCCACGCCATCAAAATTGGTTAAGTTAACTTGGAATATAGCTGATTTGCTTGCTACAGATAACAATAATGAGGCGATAAATATAATTGATTTCATTTTGTTTTCCAATGTAAATGAGTTCTTTTCAGGTGTGATTTTTAAGATCAACAACGCTGTTAATTTTAAGAATTAACAGAGCTACTTTCCTGATGATTCTATGATGATATTATGATGATTGCCTTAAAATTGTGTTGTGCTATTTTAGTTCATGTCCTGTAACACTATAAATATGAGAAAAACCAAGCCACTCAAAAATCTCTAGTTTTGGTTGGTACTGTCTCTGAGTAGGGGTCACCACCGTCATCCCAGACGAGCCGGTAGGCGGGATACAAGGGATCCATTTCTCGAAATCGATTAATAAGTTTCAACTAACAAATTGATATCCGACAAATTTAAAATGAAAGATTTAGTTTAACTAGAGACTCTTATAATCTACATGTCTAGTAAATCAAGTTAGAAAGTGAAAAACGATTATAAAAAGATGAAACAATCTGTTTTATTGGCATCTAATAGGAGATCGGTACTGAGCTCAGCGTAAATCGAAACTAAAATGATTGAGTAATCAATATTTGCTCAATCCATGCTCCTGAATTAACATATATTTGATGATTTAAATTTAACCTAAATAAGAGGAAATACTATGCTTGGATATACAACAATTGGGTCTAACGACCTTGATAAATCTGTGAAATTTTATGATTCATTACTCGCCTTAGTTAATGGAAAACAAATAATGGCATTAGATCGCATCAAGTTTTACGGTACAGATGCTGGTGGAGCCATGCTTGCGATTTGTAAACCTCATAATGAGAGTGAAGCACAGTGTGGTAATGGCAATATGGTTGCCATACCAGGTGGTTCTCCTGAAGGTGCAGATGCTCTCTATGCTAAAGCAATTGAATTGGGTGCAACTGATGAAGGTGAACCTGGCCAACGCATGCCGTTTTTCTATGGTGGTTATGTTCGCGACCTTGATGGCAACAAACTTTGCTTCTTTCATATGACTCCAGCATAAATGTTAATTTTGTGCAAAGAAAACCCTCGTTACAGAGGGGCTTTATGTTTACAGAAATAAGGGGACCTGAATAGCACTTAGTTAATCTTTTTGGGATGTCCGTTTAGCCTGATCTCTTGTTTTATGTTTAAATATTGAATGACAGTTCTTAGCATTATCAGTGGAAAAAACTGAGTGTTGAGACTATGCTAGGCTCACACTAATAATTAATGATAAAGAATGTCTCAGAAAGAAGCAAGAGATCAGCAGTCAATGGCTAAGGGGGCGATTGGTGATGCAGAAAAAATCGCACAGTTTGGCCCTCCGGTTTTTGATGATATCAAACAACAACAGCGTTACCAAAAACAACGTTTAGCCGCCTCATTTCGATTGTTTGCACATTATGGTTTTGATGATGGGCTGGCTGGGCATATCACTGTCAGAGATGTCATTGATACAGACACCTTTTGGGTTAATCCATTGGGTTTACACTTTGCGAATATTTGTGCCAGCGATTTGGTTAGAATGAATCATTTGGGGCAAATTGTTGAGGGTGAAGGCTTGGTGAATACCGCAGCTTTTATGATTCATTCACGTATTCATGCGGCTAACAATGAAATTAATGCAGTAGCACATGCTCAATCTAAATTTGGCAAGGCATGGTCAACTCAAGGCAGGTTACTGGAGCCAACGACCCAGGATGCTTGTTTATTTTATGGGGCGCATAGTTTATTCTCAAACTTTACTGGTGTGGTGCATGAACAATCTGAAGGCGAAGCTATTGTTGCAGCCATGAATGAACAGGATGTGGCAGTTATTTTATAGAATCACGGATTGTTAACCGTGGGTAAAGATGTTGACTCTGCCGTGTCTTTGTATGTTCAGCTTGAACGGGCTTGTGAAAATCAATTACTGATCGATCAAAGCCAATCTACACAGTTGATCAGTGATGAGGTGGCCAGAAAAACCCGCGAGTTTATTGGTTCTGAATTAGTGGTTTGGGGGAGTTTTCAGCCCTTGTATCAACTGATTGAATCATTAGATTCCTCATTTAAAGACTGAGATTAAATATTGGAAAACAGTGTTCTGACTGACTTCTTATTGCCATTGTCGCTGTTCGTTATCATGTTGGGTATGGGCATGTCTTTGGTTATTGATGACTTTAAAAGGGTTTTGGTATTTCCTAAGGCAGTGATCTTAGGTTTAGTGGGACAAATTTTGATTTTACCTGTATTGGCTTTTATTCTGGTGAAATGGTTTGATGCCCCGGCGATCATTGCAGTTGGTATCATGTTGATCGCCGCGTGCCCTGGTGGTACGAGTTCAAATTTGATCAGTCATTTAGCTAAAGGTGATACGGCTTTGTCAATCAGCTTAACGGCTATTACCAGTTTGGTCACTGTAGTCAGCATTCCTTTGATACTGGGTTTTAGCATGGACTATTTTTTAGCAGCTCACCAGGTGATTGAATTACCGGTAGTTAAAACCATCATGACATTGATAGCCATTACTTTCTTGCCAGTGAGTCTAGGTATGTTGATCAGAAAAAAATATACACAATTCGCGCTTAATCAAGAGACCAGGATCAATGCTTTATCTGGTTTATTTTTAGCTTGTTTAGTGCTACTCATTGTATGGCAACAATCTCATGCTGTTAAAGAGGGCATTGTTGCAGTTGGGTGGTTGGTGGCCAGTTTAAATGTACTCTCTATGTTTGTTGGCTTTTTAATAGGCCGCATATTTCAATTAAGTTCATCACAAACAACCACCATAGCAATAGAGGTAGGGGTTCAAAATGGAACATTAGCAATTTTAATTGCTGCTACCATATTGCAACAGGCAGTATTTGCACTTCCCGCTGCAATTTATTCCTTGAGTATGTTTATCAGTGGTTTTATGGTGATTTTTTGGCGCCAACATCGAAAACACTAAGCTGTATGATTTTAATCATACAATGGCATCAAACCTCTCCACAATAAGATATGAATCGATTTTTGATGTTGGAGTTTTAAAGAAAATTGTTTGAAGTAAACATCACGTTCAAGCTACTCAGGTAAGTTCGATGCACGGCTTTATGAATGTCAGTTCCAACAATTTCGACCCGATAACCTATGAAAAACAGTTGAGGTGGTTACAATCATTGTAATTAATAAATGTCCTTTAAATGACCATTACGAGGTATGCATTTAAGTCATACGCAAGGTTAAATTGATGCGATGAAGCCCTAATTTTGGATGAGGTAGGCCTTTATGGGTTTTTACACCGTGGTAAATCAAACGGGCGCAGCGCCCCCAAACCATGACATCACCATCATAAAGTTCAATTTCAAGTGGTTTGTTTTGGCGAGAATTGCCGTAAATTTGAAATCGAGCGCTCATACCCAGTGACACTGACACAATGGGCTGCGATAAATCCGGTTCATTCTTATCCTGGTGAGCGGTGAGCTCACGGCCTTGTTTGTAGTGATTGATCAGACAGGCATTGGGCTGAAAATCATCAAACTGTGCCAAAGAAGCTGTCTCTTTGGCCAGCCGCTTAAAGGATTTTGGCATAAGCGGCCAGGAAAGATTGGATGTGGGATCTGTGGTTGAATACCTATAGCCATTTGGTTCACTGATCCAGCCCAGGTCTCCACAGTTGGTCATTGAAATATTCAGTTTTTTACCACCTGGGGTATACATAAATCGAAAGGGAGCTTGGCGGGTTACTTTTTTAACATCATCTATCAATTGTTCGTATGAAGTAAAATTCCTGAGGATAAAAATATCTTTCTGGATTTCTTCTATCTGTTGATGGGCAATCTAAAGGACATGCAACAAGTTACCTTAGTGGCTGAGAATCAACGCGGTTCAGTTGGAGCTGCCACCTGGAATCATGATGGCACTGGCATTTATTTTTCATCGGAAATATCTGGTGACAGCCAAATTTACCAACTGAATATAGCCAGTGGCGCCATAAAACAAATCACCTCTAAAGGCGGTATCATGGCTTTTCCGGGTGTTAATAAAAGTGAATTATATATATTGAAACCCCATCAAGTTGGTTTGTATATTTATGACATGCAAACCAATAAGGAACAAATGCTGGTTGAAAGTATCAAGAGTGAATTACACAGAAGCATCCATGTGAAACCAAGTGGTATTTACTATGCTTCCACTGAAGGACAAGTTAAAAAATATGATTTCAGTTCTCAACAAACCATTGATATCGATATTGGCATTGAATTAATGGTGCCGGTACTTACCGTTTCTGATGATGAAACTTGGTTTGCATATCCATATTACAACCAAGTTGAAAATTCAATTTACCAGTTGTCACAACAAAAATAATTGAGTTAATTATAAGATATTCAAATTATGTTCAAGGAATATCTAGAAAGTATTCACTAATTATTAACTTAGATTCGGATAATAAGTGCAATTTCCAGAGGAAGTCGATCAGCTGTTATAGTTAACGATTTTTCTCTACCAAAGGAAAATGTATTATGAGCTATAAACAACTGACCGAACCAGAACGATACCAGATATACGCCTTAA
>CALDFB010000193.1 GCA_937942365.1 uncultured Marinicella sp.
ATTGGCAGTAACCGCACTACCCACAGCTGGCGCTGTACATGTGGCATTATCAAATAACTCAACAGTCACACCATTAACACCTGGCTCACCGGCATCTTGAATACCATCTTGGTTCGTGTCATACCAAACATAGTCACCTAAACTCAAATCTTCTTCAAACCCAAAATCAATTTCAGCATCTGGATTGTCTGTATCTAAATCTGGGCCACTTGAATCTGAAGTAATTGTGTTATTGCAAAGACCTAAATCTACATCATTTGTGTCAACTTCTGTGATGTAACATATCTCTGCACCAACAGGACCTACTGGCAAGTCATCAAACAAATATGAACCTGAACCATTGGTATCTTGTGATACTGCTGTGCTTGCATCGGTACCATCTACTGTATCATTACAGTTCGCATCGTTGTATAAAGTGACTTGGATACCAGATAATAATGTATCACCATCACCGGCATCATAAGTTATATTCTCGTTGGTACCACTTTCACACCAAGTCAAACCAGCAATCGAGCCATCAAGCGATAGTCCCATATCGTAACTTGAATCATCAGCTGTTAAATCGATGTTTTGGATTTGACCACTGGCATTGGCATCAGAGTCAACAGTGTCATCGCCACCTTGATTCGCAGGTGAAATCTCATAACCAGCAGGAATATCACTGAAGGCAACACAGTAATCCCCTGCTCCCAAACCTGTGAATTCATAGAAGCCATCAGCTGCTGGCGTCCCGCCATTAGCAGTCACCGTACTATCTAAAGCAGGTGGCGTACAAGTGGCATTATTGAATAACTCTACAGTCACACCATTAATACCAGGCTCTCCTGCATCTTGAATACCATCTTGAGTGGTGTCATACCAAACATAATCACCCAATGAAAATACCGCAGCAACATTAACCAAGTAATCTTCTACTTCACCGTCTGATGCTAAACCTGTTGGCGCTAAACCGCCAGCCGACGAACATCTGAATCGAGCATAGGTATTGCCGACTACTGCGCCAGCAGGCACTGAAAAAGTTAAATCATTGTTGGCACCATTGGCAGTCGCTTCACTGGTGAATATTTGTTCTCCAGCATCATCAAAATCACCATCTTGATTAAAATCAATCCAACCATCAATGAGACAAGCTCCCGTTGAAAAAATATCTAAGCTGGCATTAACATTACCAACAAAAAGGTTTTGTATATCTGTTATGCCATCTTCGTCATCTCCAGCTGTTGCACATGTTCCTGCTGTACTCAAACCCACTGCGCCATCATCGCCGCTGGCAGTGCTATTGGGTTGCCCATCAAATTCTGAATCAACACAAGCACCTAAATATAAGGCCGGATCAATTTCATGGATCGCACCATTAGAAGCGATTAAACTGGCATAACTGGCATCTGGTGCATCGCCCAAATCAACAGCTGGTCCAAAACCAAAGTCAATTGCATGATCATTCTGACCAGCAAAACCTGTAGTCATACTAACAGTGACTACTCCTGAGCCATCATCAACACCATCAGAATCCCTGAGGTCACTACCTGCTCCTGTTCCACCATTATCAGCAATGGTTATTTGTGTGCCACCACAAGCACTATTTAATGCCGTGGCATTTGCTGCAACAGTTGTATCAACAGTTACCGTACAAGCAGCTGCTCTGGGTATAGGAGAACTGTTAATGGCATCATATATGGTGTCATTAAAGAAGTATTGACCATTAGCATCTGTGACGGTTGTAACCGGTAAGTCAGCTCCACATTGTAAAGCAACAGTCACACCAGCCGCAGTTCCTTCTGAAGGATCTTGAACACCATCGTGATCAGCATCACACCACAAACGGTTACCAATTTCTAAAGGTGCTTGAGGACACATTAATTCAACATCCCCCACACCTGCACCTTTACCAAAGGTCGCTGGCTCACCACCGGCATCAGTACCAAAAATCATATAACCTCGATCACTGGTTCCATCTGCATTGGTATACCACCGTGTTCCAGCTGATCGTACTTCATCGGTTGGATCAAAAACCGTCATCACGATTTGGCCAGAACCGGGCAAATGAGCCAAACCACCCAATGATATTTCATTGTGGGTACCGCTGTTTGAGTCGTTACTAACAGGGTACATATCTTGCCAATACCACTCACCACCGCCCGGTCCTTGGCCACCGTTGCTACCATCAGCACCATTGGTTGAAGTCACACCTCCATCACAACTGGCGTTGTCTTCCAAGGTGTAATCAGTACCATCGAAACAAACTCGTAGAATGTCACCAGCCACGGCCACTTCGTGCACTTCTGTTGAAGGGGCGTTGCCATAGTTATCATTACCCATTTGATGACCTATTCGATCAACAAAAGTGATGATAATAGAACCATCTACATCGAAAGCCAAATCAGTAAAGCTGGGCTGTGGGTAAATGGCTTGACCAAAACTTTGATTGGGGTTTGGAATATCAGAAAAATCTCCAATCCAAGGAAGCCATTCTGCTGCAGTACCGCCACCGCCACTACTGACTACACCACGAGGGTAATCTAAATCAAAATCCAATATTGAAACAAATCCTGCCGCTGTATCATTTGGGTCAAAACGGTATAAAGTTGCAGTCATGTCCCCAGCTAATTGAGATGTTTGTGCCGAACAAACCACTCCAACATACACCATACCCTGATAGTACTCAATTGCCCAGGGACGCGAGTCATCTGGAGCCGCCACTGCTGGTGTTACACTTGAGTCCATACAGCCTGGAGAGGGAATCGGATAAGCATTGATGTCTGCGGCCACGGGTGCAGCGGCTGGAACACCTACTGGAATTTCATATAAATTACGATCATGAAGGTTAACCGTCCACATGGTTGTTTCATCATCTGAAAAAGCCAAACCACCATAACTGACTTTGCCTACTGAATCCCATGCTGCTTGATCATATGTAGGCGTCTGGGGGTTACTGGTGGGTAAGTCATGGGTATCTACACCGAAATCAATGTTATAAGGTGCAGCTGCTAAATCAATAAAATCACTGGCAACTGGAGCACTCGGGTTAGACATGTCAATTTGATAAATACCACCAGGTCCTAATTGAGCAAAACCTGCATGACGTTTCATCACTGCTGCGGCATAGAGATTCTCTGATTGACGTTGAAAGGCCAATCCCCACGTAGCACCGACTTCACCACCAAAAGCCAAATAATTATTGTTAGTGGCGGCTGTATTACCTGAAGCACTGTAAGGAAAGCCAACCAAAACATCAGCCACACTTGCGGTATCAGGGTCGCCCTCATCTAATTCCGGATTACCATTGATGTAACAACTGGTGGCAACCATGGGGTCTGAATCACAATACTCTTTTGGATTCAACAAACCAATATCTATGGCTGCATTGGCTGCGGTGAAAAACTGTAATCGAGTCGGTCCAGAAACACCTGAAAACAAGTAATCTTTATCTGCTGGAATCGTGACTTCCATCCTGACTGGAAAACCACCACTGGGAGGGGCAATGGCAAAAGCACCATCAGCAGTTGTCTCACAACTATTAGACGTGCCATCATCACTGTACACGCTGATTGTGATATCAGCCACGCCGGTTTCTATATTCACACCACCCCGGTTGGTATCACCATTATAATCATTGAATACAAAACCTGACAGAGAACCAGTCGCAGTACAAGGCGCTGCCATAGACTGAAAACTACTCACGCACAACACCATGGCCGAAATGGCCCATTTCACACTTACACTTTTCATTGAACACTCTTACACACTAACGAGCCCCGGAGTATATAAGAAGAAAATCAATGAAACCATCATAAAAGCTCAATGGTTAACACAAATTAACAATTCAGCTCACACTTGTACACCCAACCACATAAAAGCCACTATCCTGTTCGATATTCCACAATTTAAATGTGTTTTAAAACCTGATATTAATTCATTTTGCTGAGGGAATGGAAACATATTGATATATCAATCATCAAACAGTACTTTGTAAGGTACAAACATGCCGATGTTTTTAAAATTCGTTTTATTCTCAGATCAAATTTTTATTGACTATAAATTTAAATTCCGCAATTTCAGTCAATATTTAAACAAACTAGTGGCGTAAACTCTCAAGCCATGCATATGAAAACAAAAAACAGGTATCAAAAAAGCATTGACCAGGTTGTCGAACATATTTTCAAAGAGTTGTCGGAACCTTCTGAAGGCGGTCTTAACTTGAACCGACTCAGTGAAATCGCCTGTTTTTCTAAATTTCATTTTCATCGCATCTTTGTTGCAATGGTTGGCATCAATATCGCTCAATTTATTCAGCGCTTGCGCCTTAAGAAAGCATCTTACCAACTGGCATTTCACCCTGAAATAAAAATCATAGACATCGCATTAAATGCTGATTTTGAAAATCATGAATCTTTTTCCAGGGCATTTAAGAAAATTTATCATCAAACACCCAGCCAGTTTCGCCAACAGCCCAATTGGCAGCATTGGTCTGAAAAAAACATGTATCAATTAACAAAGGAGCATCTCAACGTGGAAATAACAATATCTCAATTCCCTGAAACCCTCATCGCCTCATTGCCGCATCAAGGATCACCAAAACTTCTTAATCAAACCATTTCCCAATTTATCCAATGGCGGAAAAGCAGTGGCGAATCACCCATTGCCACCACCGATACTTTTGGGCTGGCTTATAATGATCCCAAATCTACTCCAGCATCTGATTTCAGATTTGATGTTTGCAGTTCAATTATAATACCAGTCAAGGAAAACCCTTACGGCGTATTCACTCAATGTATTCCAGGTGGTCGTTGCGCACAAATAACTCACCATGGATCACATGATTTAATGGATGAAAAAATTCGTTATTTATACAACAACTGGCTCATAGATAATGATGAAGAGTTACGTGACTTTCCTTGCTTCTTTAAATACCGAAACTTATTTCCCCAAGTATCTGAACATGAATTGATCACTGATATTTATCTGCCTTTAAAATAAAATGTCTTTGAAAAAATCAATGCAATAAAAACATTCATTGAAAAGCCAAAAAATCTGTGTATATACCGCTGACATGGAACTTGTTTATTAATTTAGACTTCTCTTTATCATCATTGATGGTATATACAAAAATTTGATGATGTTTTAATATTTTTTGATAGGCACGACCCTTCGCTTGAGCAGCGCGCATACTGATGCTCAACAAGTCCATATCTTGACTTAATTTCACCACTGATTTTTTGGAACCTTTGTATTGATACAATATCCAAATCAGATCATCAAATCCTAGACCTTTCAATATGCCATATTCTTCTGGTTGGTAAAACTGCGGAATCAACTGTTCTTTCAATTTTGGATGTTTATCTATGATCTGCCTAATGCCCTTGATATTATTGTATTTTATATCTGTGATGATTTTAACCTCGGGCTTATCTTCAATCCAATGAGCCAGCAACTGTAAATCACACACTTGAAAATCTGAGTGTTGCCTAGAAATTTCAATGAATGCTTGGTGCTTTAATGCAGTTTTAACTCTGAAACCGAATAGTTTTTTGAAAGTTTTACCCCAATCGTGCAAACAAACTAATTGCCCATCACTGGTCCATGAAAAATCTATCTCCATATGGCGAAAACCAGCTTGGTAACTCTTATTTAAGGCTTCTATTGAGTTGGTGTAATTTTGACCTTTGTAACCACCTCCGGCATGAGCAATCATCAAAACAGGATCGAATTCTTCAGCACCATCTACCTGGTCAACTACCATACAAGTCACCATGAAAATCAGACATGTTTTAAATACCACAATTTCGAAGCGCTAAAATAAACAACTTGGCCGATAAATTTTCTCTGAAATTTGACGTTTCATCTAATGCCATTAATTTTAAATAAGGCTGCTCATTATTCGATGCTTTGACCCAGATGGATTTACCAATGGTTCGAAGCATCGAATATTTATTGCGGGAATTAACTTTCAACCACTTCAATGCTTTGATAATGGTTTTTTCAATATCTGTAAAGTCCTCACCAAAAGGAAATTCAGGAAAATAACCTTGTTGTTGTAATTGTGTTAACTGGTTTTTAATTTTTTCTGGGTTGTTATGACGAAAAACTTCAGGTATTTGCCAACCAGCAGATAATTTGTTGTGTGCAACTGCCTGCATACGCAAGCCTTCTTGGAAGCGACTGTCTGCAATACATATCATTCGTTGGATACAAACTTCATCAGACTGACCACGTAGGTCGGCGATACCATATTCGGTGATAACAATATCTCGTAAATGACGTGGTATGGTGCAGTAACTGTATTTCCATACGATATTAGATTCAATGGCATGCTTTCCGGCATGCACACTGCGTAACATTAAAATGGAACGACTGTCAGTCAGCGCATGTGCCATCGCCACAAAATTATATTGGCCACCTACACCACTGACCACTTGGTGGTTATCTAAAGTGTCTGAGGCAGCTGCACCCAGTACATCAACTTTCATACAGGTATTGACAAACCTCGCTTTAACACGCTGCACACGATCCAGTGCTTCACCACCATAAAGTTCATTGATTTGGCTGACCGGTGTCATTTGAAAAATACGTTGTGATTCTGTATCTAAACTTTTTAACCAAGCATAAAATCGCTTGGACCCCATAAAAAATGCGGCATGTAAAACAGTTCCCTGTTGTAATTGATCGCCTATGCAGTTATTTGTAATGCGGCGTAAATTTTCTGTATGATTAAAGTCAGCTGGATATTGCTGACCCATAGCATCTGCTATGTAACCATTTTTAAAAGATAAGTCACTTTTAAATATACCCAAATATTTTAGACGCTTAAACTGTCGCTCTGTTAACCTGGCATCAATCACTTTTTTGTTCAACAAGACCTCTAGTATGTCTTGATCATATTGTGCTTTAATTTCACCATGATTGATTAAATGTTGGATTTCTGCATCTGGATAAACTTGACGTTTTAATATACCTGCATCAAATAAATGTGCAAATCCTTCTACAAACATTTCACTGGCTCCATAAAAACCTTCTTCAAAAGGCTTAACACCACCCACAGAATTCACTAATTCACTAAATTTCGACTCTATACCACATTCTGCCAGTAATTGATTATAGGTATCATTATTTTGATGCCTTAACTGTGAACTATAAACTAACGCATCTGCCAATGAACCAATTCCAATTTGCAAAGTACCTCCATCCTTCAGCAAGGTACTGGCTAACAAACCTATACTGTAGTCAGTTGAATTAATGGCTTGAGCAGGTGTTGCAAATGGCTCGAAATAGCTACTTTCATCATCATAAATAACATCAAAAAAGCTTTCTTCAACCTCAGCTTGTCCCGCCATATATGGCATGTGCTGATTGACCATAGCTATAATTTTGGGTCGAGGCTTGCCTTTTTCCTTGGCGATTCTAATGATATCGAAAGTTAAATCTGGATTACTGCTCAAACTGTAAGTATTACCTTGATCTGTTTTATGAGCTGCAACCATTTGTAAAATAATATTGACCTGCCTATCCACCATGTCTCTGGCAACATGCGTGTAGTTACTGCTGACATAACTTTTTTGAGCCTCTTTGGATCGCAACATTTTCCCAGACTGCATATAAAACTCTCGCACTGTAATGTTACTGGGCAAACGATTATTTTTTACGTCCTCAATATACGCCAATTGAGGGTAATCACCAAAAAAACGCTGGGTAAAAGCCTTTAAAAAACGCCGTTCTAATAAAGAATTGCCACCAGGGATCGCCAAAGATAATGCAGTAAATATTTCCAAAGTCACATCTGACTTATCATGAGCATATTGATACAAAGCGTTCACTAAGGGGTTGGGTTTACCAATACCTAATGGGGTACCGACTATCCATTGCTCACCTACTTCTGCAGTCAGCCAATCAATAATTTTTGTCAGTTCTTCAGTCAGAATGGTCATATTTATTCGATAAAACACTTATTATATTGTTGAATATATATTTAGATATACTTTCAACTTACCACCTTGTAAAAGCTGTCATCTTTTATAATGATCAACTTA
>CALDFB010000194.1 GCA_937942365.1 uncultured Marinicella sp.
CCTCGGCCATGAAAACCTGGAGATACATAGGGTTCATTGGTATCAATAGTTTCAACAAAATAATCTCGATCTGAAACATTGACCTTTTCATTTTGCTTTAATACATTGTTCAGAAATTCAGGAGGAGATGAATTAATTAAATCAGCATTGCGATCAATTAGTATCATGGTATTAAATTCTGGATGCCTTTGATGAAACTCAGCTAACATGTAAGTTCTTTGTTTATCATTATCCCAAACTTGAGACAATGCATATTTAAACTCAATCACAGCCTTAACTTTTTCATCAAAAATACGATTTATGTCTGCAGAAATCTTTTGGTGTTTTATGCGGTGCTCTGTACTTAATTCTCTGTTTTTTTCTTTGATATTTTGGTTTAAAGCATACAAGAAAAACACAATACCAATGGTTATTAATAATGATGAAATGACTTGTGATGATTGTTCATTGATAGAATAGTTATATCTATCACCTGAACGCTCTAAAAGTTTTCTTACCCTTGGATGTTGAATCAACAATACCGTCAAGTGCGCATATAAAATGGCATTAGTTAACTGTTTAATTAATATGGATGTGCGATGAGAATCTACAAAAAATTCAAACTGGGAAATGGCAATCCAAGAAATTGGCATTCCTATAACTATCCAGTAAAGAATAACAATAAGAATCAAATTAATTCTTTTGGTTAAATAAACATACCCTACAACAATAGCTTCCAGGCCAAATGTTAACAATGGCCAATAACTATCCCAAGCAATAACTAATGGAATTGACGCGATGAAACTGGTTAAAACACCAGCAAGAGGCCCCCTAAAAACCGCAACCAATAAAACTACAAATGGACCAAATAAAAACTCAGCTTCAAAAAACAGTGGCAACCTGAATAAATTAATTATCGCAGCCAAGGTACCGAATAATACAATCAAGCCAATCGTTTTGTTTAATTCATTTCTTATCACTCAAATCCTTTAGTTTGAATTGCTCACTCTTTTTATCATAACACCATATATTATTTTTATTTAGGTGTACACCACCAACCCATCTATCGACATCATTAAGGAGTAAATGATTCCTTTCAGAGTTGTAAACAGCATGTCCTTCATTTGTAAGGGTTAATTCATTGTCCCATATACTCAAGTTATGCTTGTGTGATGTAAATTTAACCAAAGGGTTTTCACAGCTGATCAAGTCATTAAGAATCAAAGCAAATACCTTGTCACCCATAAAACGATTCTCTTCAGTGGCTTGGTACAACGCAAATAACTCACTCCCCTTACAATCACTCAACAACAGCTTCAAAATGTTACTTTGCACACGATTCAAACCATTTGCTGTACTTGGATATTGATCGCACAGACGTTGAAATGCCGGGAACATGAATGGCAATACTGCAGAATCGTTTAATTGGCTTAATAACATTGGTGAATCATGTGTCAATGCCAACCAATAGGGCTCAATTGCTGATATATGTTTAACAGATAATGGCTCACTGAATCTAAAAAGCTCATGAAAATCGGATGGTTTTGCCTCGCCTAAATATAAATCAATAACGATCAAGTTAATTCGATCATGAATTGGTAATAGCGAACTGAGGTATTTTAATATTTGTAAAAACTGTAATTGGTCATATAAATCATGCTCAAACCACAAATAAATACCCTCATATCGATTCAATTGATTCATCACAGCCCTTCTCTCTACGAAGGTTTCTTTTATATGTTGCCTATTTGCTAAATTCGTTGAAATTAAAAACTCAATACGAGCTTGGTCAAATAGCTGCCATGATTCATGGTTTTGCACTGGCCCAATATGTAAGACATCTCGCCAAGGCAAGATGTCACCAAGAATCCCAGCTTGACGCATTGCTACAACCGAACAGTCTCCATTGGTTATATGTAAAGTTTTATTCAATACAAACTAATGTTTATTCAAGTTCAGCTAATACACAACGCAAAGTCCCATAATCATACATACCATCCAAAGCATCAAAAACCGGCTTGAGTTTTTTTTCTTCAAGGTAACCTGTCATTTCAGCCATTTGAATGATGTAATCGATATCAGCATCTTCTAAACCCGTGACATCTTTCTTATCAACCAAACCAACAGCAATCGCTTTAGATAGATGCATATACACTGTGTTAACATTAATGTTCAGTACCTCAGCCACTGTTTCGACAGATTTATGCTCCAGGAAATGATCTAAAGATACATTGACCTCATCTTCTAGTCTGTTATCTAACTTTGCTGGCAATGGATTGGCTTTAATGACTTCAATAAAAACCTCACCATATTTAGCCAGTTTATATTCACCAACACCAGAGATGTACATGAATTTCTCACCTTCTACAGGCCGTTTTTTCACCATTTCTAAAAGTGAGGCATCACTGAAAATAACATAAGGAGGCACACCTTGATCCGACGCCAAATCCATGCGTAATTTTTTTAATGCTTCCCATAAAATTTGATCATGGCGTCCTAAATCCACTTCATCAGCCTTTTTAGATTTATTTTTGGCCTTAACCACATCACGCAAATAAAATGATTCTTTACCTTGCAAAATAGGTTTTGATTTATCTGTTAATTGTAGTGAACCAAACTCAGGATCAACATCAATATAGCTTTGACTGATCAATTGGCGATATAACCGCCGCCACCAAGTCTTCACATGATCCTTACCCAAACCAAATACATTCAGCTCATGGTGTTTCAGTTGTTTTACTCGTTCATCACCTTCGTTACCTAATAGAATATCTATCAAGTACATGATGCCAAACTTTTGTTCGGTTCTATAAATGGTAGAAAGTGCCATTTGCGCTTCTTTTGAAGCATCGATTTTTTCAGGTGGGTTCAAGCAATTGTCACAGTTACCACATGACTCAATCAGTGGTTCATCAAAATACTTCAAAAGCGTTTGTCTTCTACAATCTAACTGCTCACATAAATCGACCAATGAATCTAACTTGTTATGCAAAACATTCTTATGTTCATCCGCCGCATCAGAATCACGAATAAATTGACGTTGCATGACCACATCTTTGTAATTGTAGGCCATCCACGCGTTTGAAGTTTGACCATCACGCCCTGCTCGACCTGTTTCTTGGTAATATGATTCTATATTTTTAGGCATACTGAAATGAGCCACAAATCTGACATCAGGTTTGTCTATACCCATTCCAAAAGCGATGGTAGCAACAATAATCACGCCATCTTCTCGTAAAAATTTACTTTGGTTACTCTCCCTCACTCGTGTAGACAAGCCCGCATGATAAGGCAGTGCACGTCGTCCTTTGTCAGAAAGAAAGCTAGCTACTGTCTCAACTTTACGCCGAGATAAACAATAGACAATACCAGCATCCGTTGGGTGGTTTTCATTGATAAAACGCCACAATTGTTGTTTTCCATTATCCTGTTCTTCGATTGAGTAAGTGATGTTTGGGCGATCAAAACTAGACACATAAATTTTGGCTTCACTTAATTCCAATTCTTGAATGATTTCTGACCGGACTTTTTGATCTGCAGTAGCCGTTAATGCGACACGAGGCGTATCAGGAAAGTGCTTGTGCAAGATAGAGAGTTGTTGGTATTCTTTTCGAAAATCGTGTCCCCACTGAGAAACACAGTGGGCTTCATCGATAGCAAACAAAGCCACATTTATTGTTTTCAAAAAAGCCTGAGTTTCATCACCTACCAACCTTTCTGGTGATAGGTACAACATATCTAATGAACCCTCAATGGCCTGTTGTTCTACCTGTTTGATTTCTTTGGCAGATAGTGTTGAGTTAATATAAGCTGCATTAACTCCTAATTGTTTTAAGGCATTAACTTGATCTTGCATCAGAGCAATCAATGGAGAAACCACGACCCCTACTCCATCTCTAACAATTGATGGTATTTGGTAGCACAATGATTTCCCTCCACCCGTAGGCATCAAAACCAATGCATCTTGGCCATTAATAATACCTTCAACTATCTCCTCTTGTTGATCTCGAAATTGATCGTAACCAAAGACTTCTTTTAATATATTTTTAGCAGCGCACATTCAAATTATTTTAAACCAACAGCAACTGTATATTCAACAAAATGTGCGCTTTCTTCTGTCCTAAAATGCCACAAAAAAATCAATCATTATGCCCGTTCTCAAGTTTTGCGAATACAAGGTGTTTGAATGTCATTAATTCATTAAAAATATAATCTACTATGATCAAATCAATGTCCCCTTTTTTTTCTGCCTTATTACTACTGAGCGGTAGCTTTTTACTACTTTCTGTGCCTGTTTGGATGGCCTATGTATTTCTGGCTTCGATAACAGTTATGTATGCAATGTATTTTCTGTATAAAAACAGCCATAGCATTTCTTTGGCTTGGCATTTTTTGGCGGAGTTCTTAGGCTTTTGTTTTTTGGTTACATTATTTGTTGCTACAATTGTAATCATGAATGGTTTAATTTCGAATTGATGGGTCTTGATTCAGCTGGCATTCAAGTTAAATGATGATAATCAAATTATTCTATGATTGGTAAATTCAATGAAAAAGTTGATCCCACTATTATCTGTAATTACTTTAAGTGCATGTATCCAACCACCCCAACCATTACGAGGCGAATACAGCGACATCAGCCCCAAAGCTTATCAAGCCAATCCTGTTGAAAACCTGAATATTCGATGGACTGGTTTTGTGGTTGATGTAGAAAATGCAGAAAATCACAGTTGTTTAATCATCAGAGCCAAAGTACCGGATGAAGTGGCTCGACCATCTAAACGCATTCGTATAGACCAAGGCCGTTTTATCGCTTGTAAATCCTCTTTTTTAGAGCCTGAAAGTTTTCTGAAAAAACCCGTGACAGTGACAGGTCACGTCAAACGTATGGTGAATAAAAAAATCGATGATTTAGATTATCCTCACCCATTGGTTGACGCCAAGGTTATTTACGTTTGGTGAACCCATATTTGTCTAGCTTTTTGCATCACATCCTCAACTGAAATTAAATCCATGGCACCTGGAAACTCGGTTTTGGTACCCCATTTGAGTTGATTTACAGATTTTTTAAGAAATTTTTCACAAGCTTCAGGGTATTTATCAACGGTCAGACCTGGAAATTGATAGGAGC
Organism: uncultured Marinicella sp.; assembly: GCA_937942365.1. GTDB lineage: Bacteria > Pseudomonadota > Gammaproteobacteria > Xanthomonadales > Marinicellaceae > Marinicella. Next base: position 5,108 of record CALDFB010000194.1, read on the forward strand.
CAGATCTCTTATAATTACTGGCTGCTAATAACCCGATCACAGGCGTACCAACACTGCCAGCCATATGCAAGGGTCCCGAATCAGGTGAGATAACTAAATCAACCCTTTTCAGCAAACAAAGTAACTGTTTGAGCGTATCTTTACCAGCCAAATTCAACACGGCAGAATTACATTGGTCTTCAATTGCACGCAAAAAAGCAATTTCTTTGTCTGCAGGACTGCCAGTAAGAATCACTTGCACACCAAATTCATTGATAACTTGATCTATAAGCCGTGAATAACTGGCTACAGACCAATTGCGCAAAGCATGACTAGAACACGGACTGATTAATAAGGTTTTGCGATCAGAGTCAACATATTCAATCGCAAACTGCTCATCGCTTTGAGCTACCGGGATATCCCAATTCATGACCTTCTTTTTACACCCCAAGTAAGTGGCAAACTGCATAAACCCATCTAATACATGGCAATTGTGTTGGTATGGAATGCGCTCATTAACCGCCAAACCATGAAGTTCTTTAGACCTTTTTTTATCATAGCCAATACGCCTCTTTGCAGCAATAAACCGTGAGAT
>CALDFB010000195.1 GCA_937942365.1 uncultured Marinicella sp.
GCATTTCAGTCAAATTATTGGTTATCGGATTGTTGTTATTGGTCTTGCAAATTCCTCAATTGTTCGTTGAGTTTTTAATCAACGAACGACAAGGAATGCATTTTGAAGCTCAACAAACCATCAACCAAAGATGGGGTGGTAGGCAGCACATTGGTCCACCTTTACTTAACACTTTACATCAGGTTGAGCAGGTTGTGGAGGGTAAAAAACGGCTTGCGAAGATCAATAGCCAAGTCTTACCGGCCAGTTTTAGCTTGGATGTTGATATTGATGCAAGTACCCGATATTTAGGGATCTATGAGGTGCCTGTATTCATTGCTCAGGTGAGCATGAATGGAGTAATAGAAATTGACCCGCTTAAATACTTGGGGCAAAATCAGGACTGGCAGATTGAAAATATTTTTATTCCCATAGCGTCAATGCGAGGTTTGAAATCCGTCAATCAACTTAAAATTAACGGCCAGGATGTCGAGGTTGCACAACAACAAATTCTGATCAATGGTCAAACAGGTATCAGTCTAGATTTGAGTCAGCTCAAATCAGATCTCGATCAACCGATCATTCGTTTCAACTATGAGATTGAACTGAGTATTGCAGGAAGTGAGCAGTTTTCGGTCTTACCTATGGCGGGTCAATCTGACATAAAAATTAATGCAAACTGGCCATCACCCTCTTTTAATGGTGACTTCTTGCCGGCTCAAAGAACAATTAATGAAGACGGTTTCAGTGCCACATGGCAGGTTAATGAGATGAATCATAATTTAGGAAGGGTGATCAGTAATCCGGTCTCACAAAACGATCAAGCCAGCGAACGATTCAGTACTTATTCCACATCAAGAAGCTGGCCTGAATTAGGGGTGCAAATTTTAATTCCTGCCGATAATTACCAAGTTAATCAAAGAACCATTAAATACAGTTTGTTGATTATGGTGCTGACATTTGCTGGATTCTTTTTGGCAGAAATCTTTTTTAAATTGCGACTGCACCCCTTTCAATACCTTTTGATTGGGTTTTCACTGACTGCTTTTTACTTACTGTTGTTATCTGTATCTGAATATATTTATTTTGACTGGGCATTCGCCATAGCTGCACTGGCTAACATAGGTTTGATCAGTGGTTATTGTTCAGTGATTTTAAAGCAGAAAAAAAGAGGTTTGCTGACCGGTTTGTTGTTTACAGTTCTCTATGCATTTATTTTTATCTTGGTTAAAGCTGAACAAAGCTCATTATTAATGGGCGCCATTGGCATATGGGTCTTCTTGGCTTTGGTTATGTATCTCACTCGGAAAATTGATTGGTATGATGATGTTTGAGTAGCCTTTAGCGCTCCACTCAGCCAGCGAGTGTGTGCAATGAGCATTTAGACTTCGCACAATATTAACGGAGTCTAAGTGCACATAAGTTTGTGCTTTTTCTTCTTTATATGGTCTGAAAAAATGAATTTTTGTTTAGATTACAATTACAATACTAACTCTTTAAAATTTTTGCAAACTATGTCATTAAAGTCATTCTTGTTGTTTGTTTTTATTTTCTTATGCTCTTGTAAAGGAGAATCACCACAAGAGCCGAGCAAAAAAGCCTACAGTGATACAAATGATGACACAATAAATACGGGAACCCATACAAAGAAGATGTCGGAACTGTATAGTTTTATGTCCGAAAGCCATATTTGCGAAGTCATAGATCAACAGAAGTTGATTAAAATATTTAACATCAAAACGAAGCTCAATACATCAGCACATGAAACGAATGGAAATTTTAGTTGTGATTATTTTTGGGAATTCCCGGACCATGTCGTATATTCTAGGTTGCAACTGATGAGTGAAATGAGAAATTCAGGTCAAACAAATGAATCTTTATTTCGACGCTTAAGCTATGGTAGTGGTCAGTTAGGCATAACACTAATAAGGTCAAAGCGCAAAGCCAATAATTTCATACCTCCAAAGCTGAGTAAACAAGAGCAAAAGTCATACATTAAACAGGCAAAAGCAACAGCCAGGAAACGCCAAATCAATGACAGGAATGCATTAGGCCCTGAAGCTGTAGAAAAGGCTATCAATGGTATGATCGACGAAAACTACCAAAATCTAATCATTGAAGACTTGGGTGAAGCTGCTTACTGGTCCCCAATTCGTGATGGCACGCTAAATGTTTACATTAATGGTATAGAAATTATTATTATGCCGATGATAGCAGATACCAAAGAAGAAGATTTAGATAATGCTTCGAAAATTTATCATTTATTAAACCAATAAAACTAGTTTAGTTATGGAAGTCGCGTTGACAGCTCGTTAGTCTTTGCTTTCCAGTAAATCTCAAACCTCAATAATTTAAATGTGTGTCCTTCGTTTCATTGTAAATACGAGTCGTACAACCCAGTTTGTATACTGGGTATTATGAACTGGGTTTATATTCAATTTTCTGACATGTTGATCATGTAAATGACAGTCAAAGTAGTTATCTTTCAGGTCTCTAAAATACTACTTGAATAAATAATAGAAAACCCTGGTTCCTGAGGTTTAGGCTTAACCAATGACTGCTGTTTTCACAATTTTTCAGAAGTTTTCAGGTTTGTTCTGCCTATTTATGGGTTAAATTACTTTTTCTTCAACGGTTTAAAGAGATATGCGTACTGGCTTTTATTTGACCAGTTCAACATTTATGATGCTTTTGATTTCCACAGTGATTGCTGCTGAGGAGTTCAGATTGCTTGATATAGATTTTGATGACAGGTCCCATGGAACGATCTTGGGTGATGGTGGAGCGGAAATGGGTGAACCCATACGGATAGATCCTCAGATGGAAGCAGAGGTACTTACTTTGGTCTTTGGTCAAAACTTATTGAATATTTCATACAATGGAAGCAATAGTAGCGCCACTGTTGTACATTGGGGGCTTCTGGATAATGCAGAAATTAATCATGGAATTGTTAGGTATTCTTTACAATTTACACCCGTGTCACTTGATCGATATCAGATAGGGGTACGTGAAAGCCAAACAACTACAGAAAAATTTCTAACCTTAAGTTTTTCAGAAAGTGGAGAAATCAGTGCTGAAGATAACTTAGGTGGAATTGATATCATTCATGACTCTTATGAATCAGGCGAGACTCAACATATTGTTATGACATTTGATATGAGTGCTGGAACCAGTGAAGCTTATATCAATGGAAATAAGCTATTTTCTGGGCGCAAGCATGGCATCACCGAAAAAGGTGTTGGTGGTTTCTTCACCGGTTTTAGCTTTGGTTCAAACCATACCCCATTTTATGTAGATGAATTGCTTGTAGAGCATTATTTGATCAGGGTTTTAGATGCTGATTTTGAAGATAAAACGGCGAACCAACCTTTAAGCACAGGCGGAGCTATTGTGGGTGAGCCTGTGTTTATTGCTAATGCGATCGACCAAGTAGTTAAAGAATTAGCTCCTGATAGAAAATTGTTGATGTTAGATTCTTTGGATGTAATTCAAAATAACTCTATGTGGTGGGGGTTTTTGTCCAATTTGGAAATCAATTCCGAAACCTTGGTTATTGAAGCTGACCTTACTTTTAATATTTTTGACTCTTATCACTTTTTAATCCGTGATAGCATTATCGGAGATTCTAATTTCGCTTCTATTTTTTTCAGTGACGAAGGAAAAATCACCATTACAGATAAGAATGGTATGCCTTCTTTGTCTGCAACTTATGAAAAAAATAAACCCTATCGCCTCAGCCTGGTATTTAATTTTTCTAACAAAACTTATTCTTTTTATCTGAATGATGAGGTGCTAGTAGAAGATAGGTTGCATGGAGTTGGTTCTGGTGTGGGTATTGGCGCGGTTATTTTTGGCTTTGAACCTGATGCATCTAACAATGCAAGTTTTATGGTTGATAATATAGATGTATTCGCGACTGATGTATCACTGGATGTGATTTTTAAGGACGCTTTTGAATAGGCTTCGGCTCCGCTCAGAATGACTGTTTATTTGTCATCTTGAGCGAAACCGAGCGCAGTCGAAAGATCTCAGTATGCAGGGTGAGTTTAAAAAATTATGATCACTTTCTTTAGGAGATTCGTTCGACTCGCCTCTGGCTCCCTCAGAATGACGGCTTAGATTTGAATTAATCCAAAAAGGCGTTAACTTGTTTCTTTAATTGATCCAAATACCTGGCTTCCATAGGGTCCAACCAAATGGCATCGGGTTCTTTGCGAAGCCAGGTCAATTGGCGTTTGGCCAATTGGCGGGTTGCGGCGATGCCTTTAAATATAAATTCATCCATATTGGTTTTACCTTCCAGGTGTTCCCAGGCCTGGCGATAACCAACAGAACGCATGGCTGGAAGATCTTGGTGATTCTTGGGGTTGGCCATCAAGGTTTTCATTTCATCCAAGAACCCTTGTTCAAGCATCAGTTTGAATCTAAGTGCTATGCGATCATGTAAGATGCTGCGATCAGCTGGTGAAATGATGATCTTTAACGTATCATACTGAAGATTGTCGCCCTGATCTATTTCATAAAGTGTGGTCATAGATTGGCCCGTTAGCAAATACACTTCGTAAGCGCGGTTGATGCGTTGTGGATCGTTGGGGTGAATGCGTTTGGCACTGGCAGGGTCTACTTCTGCTAAAAGCCGATGCACATGTTCCCAACCTTGTTCATCAGCAATAGATTGTATTTTGGTTCGAATGTTTTGATCAGCTTGCGGTAATTTGGACAAACCATGTTGCAAGGCGTTGTAATACAACATGGTTCCACCCGCTAATAATGGAATCCTTGAATTGTCAATGCTGCTTTGCATCAATGCTTTGGCGTCGGAACAAAAATTGGACGCCGAATAAGGTTCCCAAGTTTCGCAGATATCAACCAAAGCATGAGGAGCTCGTTGCAAAGTGGCTTGATCGGGTTTAGCGGTACCAATGTCCATGCCTTTGTATACCAATGCTGAATCAACCGAAATGATGTCGGCTTGGTATTTTTCATGTAATAAAATGGCCGCATCAGTTTTGCCTGCTGCCGTGGGACCCATGAGGAATATCGCGCGTTTATTCATTAAATTTCATTATCACTGATTGAATCAGTTATATACCTGATAATGGCGCGTTGTTTCAGATTTATACCTTTCAAATGTGTCAGTACCAATAGAATAATGGCTGTGTTGAATATTTGAATGGTGTAAGGCTCCATCTTTTCAGACCCTGCCAGAAAATGAATCAACACAATTGACAGTAGAATAATGAAACTAATCAATAAAACTAGTTTGTTGATTTTCTTGATATAATTTTCAAATTGCTCTTTTTTTAATTTTTTGTGAAAAGTTGTTTTTTGCATAATTATTTCCTTATTTTATTGCCCTCTAAGAAATAACTTGTCTAATTGCTTCATGTCTAGTTGTGTCCAAGTTGGTCGACCGTGGTTACATTGATCGGATCTTAAGGTGTTTTCCATGTCGCGTAGCAAGGCATTCATTTCCATGATGGATAATTGGCGATTGGCGCGAACCGACCCATGACAGGCCATGGTGGACATGATTTCATTGATTTGTGCTTCTATTTTTTGTGATGAACCCAGTGCCACGATTTCAGATAACACGTCTTTGATTAAATTTTCTACATCGGCATTGGCCAGCATCGCAGGTATTTTTCGAATCACCAAGCTTTCCTCACCAGTGACGTTGATTTCGAAGCCCAGCTGCTCAAACCAATTCTGCTGGCTTTCAACTGCATTCACTTCACGGGCAGAGACATTGACTTGAATGGGAACCAAGAGTTTTTGGTTTTTTAATGAGTCTTCAGCAAACTTAACTTTCATGCGCTCATAGGTGATGCGTTCATGCGCTGCATGCATATCAACAATAATCAAGCCGTGCTGGTTCTCAGCAATAATGAACACACCATGAATTTGTGCTTTGGCATAACCCAAAGGTGGAATGTCTTGGTTTTCATCTGCTTGAACTGGTAAGTTGGATTCGCCTGCCTGAGGGAAAGGTGACATGTTTTGACTGCTGTTGGCAGCTTGCGCCAGATAATCAAAGCTCGCTTCTCGAACCCCTTGAGTGGGTATATTTGATTGAAAACTACCACCACTGACTTGTCCGCCGCCTGATAGGTTCATGCGATGTTGCATCTGGGAATAATCAGGTAACGGTTCGGTGCTTGTGGCAGACATTTCGCCGACTCGTGTGTGAGCCAAAGACTGATGAATGGAACCAAAAATAAAATCATGTACTAATTTTGAATCACGAAAACGCACTTCGTGCTTGGTCGGGTGCACATTGACATCCACCAACTCAGGGTCAATGTCTAAGTACAAGACAAAAGCTGGAAAACGACCATGAAACAACACATCTTGATAAGCTTGTCTGATGGCGTGCCCTACCAGTTTGTCTTTGATCATGCGGTTATTGATGTAGAAAAATTGACGATCAGGTTGGGCCCGGTTCCACGAGGGTTTGGCCACCCAGCCGGACATTTTTAGGTTGCCGCGTTGTTGTTCGATGAAGATGGCATTGTCGATGAAATCTTTACCACACAGTTGATTGATTCTTTGGTGTTTAAGAATGTCGGATTGACTGCCGGAGCCACAACCCTGGGCATTGCTGATCATTTTGCCGTTATGACTGAGTCGAAATGTCACATCAAATCGAGACAAAGAAACACGTTTAATTAAATCAGCAATTCGCAGGTATTCAGTTTGATCGGTTTTCATAAACCGCCGGCGCGCCGGCGTATTGAAAAACAGGTCAGAGACAATGAGTGTTGTACCAATGGGATGAGCTGCTGGCATGGGTCCTTCAATCTCGCCACCATGGGCATTAATCTGGTAAGCCATCTCAGCATCTTTGTGACGCGATATCAACTCGAATCGGCTGACTGAAGCAATACTGGGCAGAGCTTCGCCACGAAATCCCATTGATAATAATGATTCTAAATCATCCAATGAATTGATTTTACTGGTGGCATGACGTTGTAAAGCCATGGCCAAATCTTCTTGGGTGATGCCTTCACCATTGTCGGTGATTTTAATGCGTTTTTTACCGCCAGTTTGGATGTCTATGTCAATGATGGTGGCACCTGCATCAAGTGCATTTTCGACCAACTCTTTGACTACTGAAGCGGGTCTCTCAACCACTTCGCCTGCAGCGATTTGGTCGATTAACTGATTGGGAAGTTTTTTGATAGTCATTGCAGCCATTTTAACACGAGTTGAAGTGGGGAAAGACAGTCAAGATAAAAATAGAATTGGTCGTCTTTCACATGAAATAGGCGCTTGATTCTGGTATAACTGTACATCCTTAAAAGGCTGATCAATTGATGAAATTAATTTGTTTAATAGTGGGTGTATTGATGACTTTGAATCCAGAAGCAGTGAGCGGCGAAGCGCTCACCCTTGAACGTATATTTGCTAGCCCTGATTTATCAGGTACCAGCTTGCGAGCTCTGAAAATGTCACCTGATGGTCAACGAGTGACCTATTTGCAGGGAAAGGCTGAAAACAAGGATCAATATGATTTGTGGGAGTACCACATTGGTGCAGCTCAAAAACGCTTGTTGGTTGATTCCAATGAACTTTTGGATGGTGAGGAGGTGTTGTCAGATGAAGAAAAAGCCCGCAGAGAACGACAAAGGTTAGCGAATGTTAAGGGCATCATCAGCTATGCATGGTCTGAAGACGGTAAGGCACTGCTGTTTCCCATGAATGGAGATTTATTTGTTTATCAGTTGGCAGATAAGAGTATCCGTCAACTGACTCAAACAGATGAATTTGAAACCGATGCTAAATTTTCACCGCAAGGCAATTATGTGTCATTCATTCGTGCACAGAATGTTTTTGTGGTTAATATCACAACAGGCGAAGAACAGCAGCTAACGACTGATGGCGGAGGTTTGATTAAAAACGGCATGGCTGAATTTGTTGCGCAAGAAGAGATGGATCGAGATACAGGTTATTGGTGGTCTCCAGATGAAAAGCACATCGCATTTTTACAAGTTGATGAGTCGCCGGTAGCTGTCACCAAACGTTATGAAATCAATGCTGATGATATCGAAGTGATTGAACAACGTTATCCCTATACTGGTGAGGATAATGTAAAAATTAAACTGGCCACAGTGAATTTAGCCAATGATGCGATTCAATGGATAGATATTGGAAAAAATGAAGATATTTACATTGCTCGTGTAGGTTGGTTACCTGATTCAAAGCAAGTCAGCTACCAATGGCAAAGTCGTAACCAACAAACATTGAAACTCAGGTTTGCAGACTTGAAAGGCCAAAGTAAAGACATTGTGACAGAAAACAGCAACACCTGGATTAACCTGCATCATGATTTGCACTTTCTAGCCACTGGTCAATTTATCTGGGCATCAGAACGTTCAGGTTTTAAACATTTGTATTTGTATGATCAGCAAGGCCAGTTGATCAAAACATTAACTTCAGGTGATTGGGTGGTTGATGCCATTGAAGGAGTGGATGAGGGCAATCAATGGATATATTTCACTGGTAGTTTGGATTCACCTTTGGAAAAACAGTTGTATCGATTGAATTATGCACAAGACAGTATGCCAGAAAAAATCAGTAACAAAGCTGGTTTTTATGCCATCACCATGGATGGTTCGGCGCAACATTACATTGCGCAATGGTCGGACCGTAATCATCCAACTCAAACTTCTTTGCATCAGGCAGATGGCAAGCAAATCGCCTGGTTGAATGAAAATAAAGTAGATAAGAATCATCCATACTACCCATATGCAAAAAATCACTTAGACAATGAATTTGGTGAGTTAAAAGCAGCGGATGGTCAGGCGTTACATTATCGAATGATCAAACCTCAAGGTTTTGATGCCAATAAAAAGTACCCGGTTTTTCAATATGTATATGGAGGTCCTCATGTGCAATACGTTACGAAATCTTGGGGTAGGTGGATTGAGCAATACATGGCGCAACAAGGTTTTATCGTTTTTGTGCTAGATAACCGAGGCAGTGATCGTCGAGGTATGAAGTTTGAGTCAGCACTTTATAAACAAATGGGTACGCCTGAGTTAGCAGATCAGTTGGTTGGTACAAATTATCTCAAGAGCTTGCCATATGTAGCTGCTGATAAAGTGGGTTTTTTTGGTTGGAGCTATGGAGGTTTTATGACTTTGAAAGCATTGACCAATGCACCTGATGATTACGCATTGGGTGTATCAGTGGCACCAGTGACTGATTTTGCTTTGTATGATACACATTACACTGAACGATATATGTCCACACCGCAATTAAATCCTGATGGGTATCGTAAGACGGCCATGTTTGATAATGCTAAAAACATCAAAAAACCATTACTATTAATTCACGGGATGGCAGATGACAATGTGTTGTTTCTTAATTCAACCAAGATGATCAAAGTATTACAGGATGAAGGCATTTTATTCGACACCATGATATATCCCGGTGGCAAGCATGGCATCAGTGGAAAAAAGCCACAATTTCATGTTTATAGCACCATCACCGATTATTTTATTAAACATTTGCAAGCAGCAGAATAATATCCGCTGAATAGAGGAAAAAAGTATGCGAGACTATACAAAATTTTATCTCAACGGACAGTGGGTATCGCCTGAAAACCATGACAGATTGGATGTGCTTAATCCTGCTACAGAACAAATAGCTGGTCAGATATCTATGGGTCGGGCTGATGATGTCGATAAAGCGGTGAGCGCGGCGAAAGCGGCATTTTCAACTTTTTCACAAACCAGTAAACAAGACCGCATAGATTTACTGAAAAGCATTGCTGCGCAATACAAAAAAAAATCAACTGATATAGCAGCTGCTATCACCGAAGAAATGGGTGCACCGAAGTGGCTGAGTGAGTCTAATCAAGCCGCTTCAGGTTATTTACATTTCAAGTCAGCAATACAGATATTAGAAAATTTTGATTTTGAATTTGAGCAAGAAACCTCTTTGATAAGAAAAGAGCCCATTGGTGTTTGTGGCTTTATTACGCCTTGGAATTGGCCGATCAATCAAATTGGTTGTAAATTGGCACCTGCTTTAGCCACTGGTTGTACAGTGGTATGGAAGCCTTCAGAGGTGGCGCCGTTTTCTGCTTACTTGTTGATGCAAGTATTACATGATGCTGGTGTTCCAAAAGGTGTGGTTAACATGATCAATGGTGATGGCCCGGTAGTGGGTTCGGCGATTTCATCACACCCTGGTATTCAGATGGTCTCATTCACTGGATCAACACGAGCCGGTATAGCTGTGGCACAAGATGCTGCACCTTCGATCAAACGCGTAACGCAAGAACTGGGCGGTAAATCAGCTAACATCATATTAGAAGATTTATCAGAAGAAGCTTTTGGTAAAGCAGTGGCAGGTGGTGTTAAAACCATGTGTGTTAATTCAGGTCAAAACTGTAATGCGCCATCACGCATGTTTATACCCAAGAAGCGTTTGGGTGAAGCAGAGGCAGTGGTTAAAAATATGATGAGTAAAATTTCAGTTGGAGAGCCCAATGCTGAAAATACATTTGCAGGCCCTGTGGTATCTCAGTTGCAGTGGGATCGAATCCAAAATTTGTTAAATCAAGGCATTGATGAGGGTGCTGAGATTTTGGTAGGGGGTGTTGGAAAACCTGATCACTTAGATGCAGGTTATTACGTGAAGCCTACCGCATTCACTCAAGTTAAAAATGACATGAATATTGCGCAGCAAGAAATTTTTGGACCAGTCTTGTGTTTGATTCCCTATGAAACAGAACAACAAGCCATAAAAATGGCCAACGACAATGACTATGGCTTGTCAGGATATGTTTCTGGTGCTGATATGGATCGTGTGCATCAAGTGGCCAATCAGTTACGTGCAGGTATGATTCATATCAATGGGGCACAGATGGATCGCACGGCTCCTTTTGGTGGTTATAAGCATTCTGGCAATGGTCGTGAAAGGGGGCCACAAGGTTTTGAAGAGTTTCTTGAAACCAAAGCTTTATTAGGTGTGGCTAAAGGATAGGAAAATAAAATGAAACTGGCACAAATAATCCTCAGTAACATGCCAAATAAAAGTAATCCATTGAGTTGGATTCCGTTTATTTTGGTATTGATTGTGATGATACCCATTTTGATCTTGATGGTGATTCTGATTCCAATCATCCTGATTATTAATGTCATTAAGCTTAAGTTTTTCCCAAATAAAAACCCCAAAACCTTCATCACACCTTTTGGCTTTGCCGCTTACTCCCAAGTGGATCGCAGTGTGATCAATTACCCCTGGCATGACATTGAGAAGGTTGAGGTTTGGTCGGTAGATGGTGTCACGTTTCCAGTGTTGATGATGAAAACGGCTGAATCAGTCAAACTTAAAGATATGGCCATTGAAAAACTACAAGCCTTATGCGCACAGCACAATATACCTTTTTATCAAGAGATTATTATTGTTCAAGATGTCTAATTTATTTCAAATTTCATAAAAATTTCAAGTTTTTTTCAGGATAAATAACCACCTGCTTGAGAAAATTGGGACAAGTTACTTTGTACCAATTAATGCCAAAAAATCAAGAAACTATCTTTGTTGAAGCTGGAGAGAAAATAGAGTTATTCAAACGTCGATTCAGCAGTGTGCCGATGACCTATCAATTTATGGCAAAATCAACATGTGCTAAACCTCTGGCAGGTCTGGTTGAAATTCACAGCCAGCAAATGCTTTTTTCAGGTGCGGAAAACATCATGAACCTCAAACAAACCAATGAAGTCAAAGCATCTTTATGGGATACATTCATGACCATTTATGTGATAGCGGGTTGTGACATGGAAATTACATTGTCAAAGCACAGTAAAACCACAGATAAATCTTTATTAGGGTTGGTTGTTATATTGGTATTGATTGCGTCTATGGTGATGTTATTTTTTATTCAAAACCATTAGTGAAAATAACATCAGAGACGCATGATGCCAGAGGGGGAAGTGCATCATATTGCAGTTGTAATTCATCGATAGGTTCAAAAATATCATTTCCATTGTTGATCCAAACATTCAAGTCCAATGGCAGGTTGCCGATGTCACTATTCTTATCACAAGGCCTGGCAACACGGATAAAAGCGGAGGCTGAGCTGGTATCAAATGGAGCACATCGCGAATCGGCACCAATTCTTTTTGCGGCTTGTAGAGCTGCCATCAACCGATCACTTAAACTACCTTGAGTATTGAGGAAAGCTGTTTCCATATCAGTTACCACATCTTCTGAAATCAATATATTCCCGGCAATGGCATAATTTGGACCAGCCACGTCAATGAATTCTGTGAGGCAAGCAGGGCCAGTAAAACCAGCACTTCTGGGTGAGCCATTGTTCAAGTCAACAGCAATGTATTGCCTTTGTGTGGAGTTGTTATTCACATCATTGGCGAATAACCAATCCATGATTTGTTGTGGACTGTCACCTGCTTCCATTCGGATCCTTGCGTTGTTTTGATTGGTTGATGAGTAAAACGATTGGGTATGAATGACTCCTTTTCCTAAAACTATATCACTGATTAGAATGGCACCTTGTTCTGCTGCAATACAGGTGGCTCCAGCACTGCCAAATTCTCCTGTAACAGGGTCCACTGCGACAATCGAAAATGTGGCTAAGGATACTTTGGGAAATAGCACTAAAAAGATTAATATTAACGTGTGTTTATAATGTGGTTTCATGTTGAATGTTCTTTATTTTAGTGGGGTCAATAATCTAAAAAATCTTAATTCATTATCAACTATTTAAGTTGTTTTAATTGTAGCTCACTGGTTGTTTTTATAAAAGGCAATAGTAGCTATCTTCTGTTTCTATCTTAATTTTCATTGGTGCTATACTTAACAATAGTTTTGTTAGACGATATATTTATGATTTCTTCCAGTAATGATGTGATCCAAACCTTGAGAACTGCACATCAAAACCAAACTCAGCTGAATTTAATGGCGGATCAAAAAGCCAATATTTTAATTGGTACTTTGGCATTGGTATTTACTGTGGTATTAACAAAACTATTAACGCTGGTTGATAATCAAGCGCTATTGATTTCTTTGGTGGTTTTTATTTTGCTACAAATGGTGCCATTGGCTTTAACTGTGATGGTTCTCATTCCAAAAAATATTACGGGTAAAAGTACTGCCAACATCAATGACATAAAAAATCCTCTGTTCTTTGGTTTTTTTACCCAATATTCACAACAACAATACAGCGATTTTATGCATGGGCTGTTGGTTGACAATGAATCGGCCAGACAGTTGATCATCAATGACATCTATCAAATTGGTGTGATCTTGCGAAGAAAATACATGTTGTTAAGACTGGCATATATCTTTGCACTTTTAGGCTTTTTAATGGCTGCAATTGTGGGCTTGTTGATGAGTATAAACTAAACAATGACTTATATTTAATATTAAAGGAGAAAGCTATTGATACCTCTGAGAGATCATAACCCGTCGCGAAAAACACCCTATGTGACTTGGTCTTTAATGGCTGTCAATATTGTTGTGTTTGCATTATATATACCCTTGCTGAATGATCCGGTGGCTTTATCAAGTTTTTTTGCAGAATGGGCGATGGTGCCATTAGAAATCACACAAGGTGAAGAATACCACACAGCATTCACTTCAATGTTCTTACATGGTGGCTATATGCATTTGGGTGGAAATATGTTGTTTCTGTGGATTTTTGGAGATAATGTTGAGGACACGCTAGGGCATGGTTGGTTTTTGGTTTTTTATATATTATCAGGCATTGGTGCAGACGTTTGTCATGTGTTTTCTGACAGCATGTCACCGATTCCAACTGTCGGTGCTTCAGGTGCAATTGCCGGTGTGATGGGAGCCTATTTATTATTTTTCCCTAAAGCTAAAGTTGATTTTTTAATGTTTATTGTGGTCATCATAAAATTGATTACCTTACCTGCATTCGTGGTTTTGCTTGGATGGATGGCCATGCAGTTATTTTCTGGTGTGAGTGCAACCACTGAAGGCGGTGGTGTGGCGTATTGGGCTCATATTGGTGGCTTTATTGTTGGGATACTATTGGTTTTGCCCGTTTGGTTGAAATTAGGTGGTACGCAATTTTGGCACAAGACTCACTATCATCCGCCACATAAACCAACGTTTTGATACAAAAATCGTAAAGAATCAAGCCAAGTATTCCTGAATAAATAGATGTTATTGATGAATCATATTATTGGTTTAATCACTAACAGGTATAATGAATCACTCGCCTCTTATTCAGTAGCACTTGATGTCAATAGTTAAAGATCGAAACATTGCTTATGTGGAATTGGTGGTATTACTGGCTTTTTTAACTTCTTTGGGGGCTTTGACCATTGATTTGCAGTTGCCAGCTATGCCAATGATTCTTCAGTCATTTGGTCTAACTGAAGCGAATCAGCAACAGTGGATGATTACTGCCTACATGTTTGGTTTTGCAGGCGCACAAATCTTTTACGGCCCTGTTTCTGACAGTTTAGGCAGAAAACCAGTTTTACTATTTGGCTTAACAGTATATGTCTTGGCATCCATCGCTTGTTTATTGGCAGATTCCTATGGGGTGTTTTTGTTGGCCAGAGGGGTGCAAGGTATTGGTGCTGCTTCGGCCAGAATAATGGTTAATGCCATTACCAGAGATTTTTTTCAAGGCAATGAAATGGCCAAAGTCACCTCCTTAGTGATGTTGATATTTATCATGGTACCGGTGTTTGCACCCGCCTTAGGCAGTGTAATTTTGTTGTTTGGAGAATGGCATTTAATCATTTGGGTTTATATGGCTTTTGGTGTAATGGTGATGATTTGGAGCATGAGCCGCTTACCAGAGTCATTAGCTGCGGATAATAAAAAACCTTTGCGAATTGAAAAAATAAAACTCGCTTTTATCCAAGTGATTTCAGAACCTTTGTCCATGTCTTTTGCGATCATCAGCGGTTTTATATTTGCAGGGTTTATGGCTTATTTAAATGCAGCAGAACAAATTTATTCTCAGGTTTACGATGCGCAACATCAGTTTCCTTATTTATTTGGTGGCATTGCATTGTTTTTTGGTGTGGCTGCGTTTATTAACTCAAAAATAGTGATGCGTTTTGGTGCCATGAATGTCACTTTTTATGGCATGTTGGTGTTGTTATTGACCAATTCGATCAGTTTGTTATGGGTACATATTTATGCGGGCATTCCTCCGTTGTGGTTATTCGTGGTGATGATGGCTTGTATTAATGTGTGTATTGGTTTGGTTTACGGTAATTTGATGGCTATCGCGATGTTGCCACTAGGGCATATAGCCGGCATGGGTGCTTCAGTGATAGGCACCATATCTGCGGTTATGGCTGCTGGATTTGGGATTTTTATCTCACAGCAACTGGAGTTCACTGTGACGCCAATTATGCTGGGCTTTTTCATCACTTCTTTGGTGGCATTTATTTTGGTATGTTATTTTCGTCACAGCCCTACTGCTGATTTCTCATGATTCATGACTTTTGCAGCGGTCTCAGTCTATAAATATGGCTTATTTACTGTCTTTTTACTGATGGTTAGTAATTTTATGGCTTCAGATAACGGGACAGGTCGGCTTAAATAAAACCCCTGATATCCATCAAAATTAATTGGTACCAATTGATCAAATTGAAGCTTGTTTTCAACACCTTCGATGATAACTTTTTTATGAAGTTTATGACACAGTGGAACCAGTGCTTTGAGGATTTCTTGATTGAGTACTTGGTTGGATTT
>CALDFB010000196.1 GCA_937942365.1 uncultured Marinicella sp.
GACATATGGTTGATGGTATGGGTAAGCCAATTGTGCCATTGTACTCATCCATAGGGATAGGGTTCATGCAAGCAGCAGGTGATGTTTCTGTTAAACCATACGCTTCAGCAAGAGTCACGCCGGTCACTTCTTTCCAACGGGTAGCCGTGCCTTTTTGCACTGCCATACCGCCGCCCAGCGCAAATTTAAAAGATGAAAAATCTAAATCTGAAAAGCCTGGCGTGTTCAGAAGGCCATTGAATAATGTATTAACACCAGTTAGCACCGAGAAATTATTTTGTGATAACTCTTTAACAAACCCATTCATATCTCTTGGGTTGGTAATCAGTATATTTTTAGCACCATACATACAAAACGTTAAACAATTAGCAGTGAGTGCGAAAATATGGTACAGAGGCAATGCCGTGATTACGACCTCTTGGCCAGCTTCGATTTCACTGGATATCCATAAATGTGTTTGGGTTACATTGGAAACCATATTTTTGTTGGTTAACATGGCACCTTTAGATACGCCTGTTGTACCGCCAGTATATTGAAGAAAAGCAATGTCATCCAAGTCTCTACTAACAGGGTTGTGAGTCAGTGACTTACCTTCTTTAAGGGTTGACTTAAAACTGACTGAACCAGGTAAATTGAAAGCGGGGATCATTTTTTTAACCCGCTTAATGACGAAGTCCATAAGAGGGCCTTTTAAACCGCCAATCATTTCCCCAATGGTGGTGGTGATTACTTGTTCGACTCCTGTTTCATGGATGACCTCTGCCAGTGTACATGCCGTATTTTCTATGACAATAATGGCTTTGGCTTCGGCATCATTTAACTGATGTTTTAATTCTCTTGGGGTATACAATGGGTTTACATTGGTAACAACCATACCGGCACGTAATATGCCCATAACTGCGATTGGGTACTGCAGTACGTTAGGCATCATGATGGCTATTGAGTCACCCACTTTGTATCTGGCCTGAAGGTATGCTGCGAATTGTTCACTGTAAGTGTTCAGTTCCCGATAAGTAATGGTCTTACCAAAATTGGAGTAAGCTTGCTTGTCTTGATGTTTTTTACAAGATTCAATCAGCATATCTGCGACACAATTGTATGGAAGCTTGCCTACATCAGCTGGTACGCCCGGTCTGTATTGTTTGAGCCAAGGTTTTTCTGTTGTCATATCACCCTTTCTATTAAGTTATTGTTTAAAATTTATTAGGGAGTTGAGTTTTTGCTGGCATTGTTGAGTTAATTGAATGATCCCAGTCCCAATGTAATAATATCAATCCCTCAGTTAAAAGAGGATTAAACCCTGGTGGTTAACTGTGGCTTGCTATTCTTCATTTAATGATAAATCTTTTTGTGAATTTTTTCTACCAATTTGATAGACTATCAATTCATTTCGAGCAGATGTACTTATGGAATCAGAACTTTTAGCCAACTCTTTACAACCGCATGCAATGGCTGTTTTATTATTAACATTATTGGCATTGATCCTTTTTGCCAAAGATTCAATTCCTTTACAGACCTCAAGCTTATTTGTGCTCTGTGCCTTGGTTTTGGGATTTCAAGTTTTTCCTTATCAACAAAGTGACGGTACGCTCTTTCCAATCAAAACTTTCTTTTTAGGTTTTGGTAATGAGGCTTTGATAGCCGTGTGCGCTTTGATGGTAGCGGGGCAAGCGCTGGTGAGAACAGGTGCTATGGAGCCCATTGGACGGTATTTAGCTAAGATATGGAAGGTCAGCCCATCACTGTCTTTATTGCTCACTTTAATCACTGGAGCAGTCTTAAGCGCATTTGTAAATAACACCCCCATTGTTGTGCTGTTGTTACCAGTTTTGATCTCCGTTTCTTTACGGACAGGACAGTCTTCATCAGGTACATTGTTACCAATGGGATTAGCGACTTTATTAGGTGGTATGGCAACCACCATTGGAACGTCAACCAATTTATTGGTGGTAAAAGTCGCTGAAGATTTAGGAGTACCTGAATTCGGTATGTTTGATTTTGTTTTTCCAGTAGCGATTACTGGTGTAGTTGCTGTGTTGTATTTGTGGTTGATTGCACCACTGATTTTACCTGACAGAACGCCACCACTTAAAGACACTTCACCACGGGTTTTCTCGGCCGAAATCAAAGTCAATGAAGGTGAATTTGCTGATGGTAAAACATTGATTGAAATTCGAGATAAAGTAGACGGTAAAATTTCCATTCAAAGGATCGTTAGAGGTGAGTCACTGTCGATTGCTACATTGCCAGATGTAGTTATTAAAGCTGGTGATAGGTTGGTTGTTTCTGATACGGCAGATAACCTGCGAGAATATGAAATAGAGTTGGGTGGTTCTCTGTTTACCGGTGAGCACCAAGTTGATGAATCTCACCCTTTATCAGCGGGTGATCAGTCAATTGCAGAATTGGTGATCACATCTGGCTCTTTGTTGGATCGTGTCAGAGTAGGCGATTCAAGACTGACCAGTAAATATGGCTTAACACTGCTGGCAGTTCACTCACAAGGCAAAGAGACTGCTGCGACTGCTAAGGGTATGGATGACTTGATTTTTAGACCTGGTGATGTGCTTTTGGTACAAGGTACGCATGAAGCCATTTCTGATGTCAAGCGAACCGGTTCTTTATTGGTCTTAGATGGTCGTGAAGAACTGCCGCATACAAAAAAAGCACCTTTGGCTTTAGCGATTATGGGAGGCATAGTTGGTTTGGCGGCTTTTGATGTTTTACCCATCTCAATCAGTGCTTTGATTGGTTGTTTTGTGTTAATTGCAACAGGTTGTTTGCGGTGGCGTGATGCCACTCATGCTTTGAGTGCTCAAGTGATATTCATCATTGTAACTTCTTTGGCTTTGGGTGCTGCCCTGATGGCAACCGGTGGCGCAGATTACTTGGCTAATTTATTCGTCGCAAGTACAGATGGTTTTGCACCAGGTGTGGTGTTGGGTATTTTGATGTTCTCTATGGCGATCATGACCAATGTGATTTCAAACAACGCAGCTGCTGTCATTGGCACGCCCATTTCAGTCAGTATTGCGCAAAGTTTGGGCATGCCGGTGGAGCCTTTTGTTTTGGCGGTATTATTTGGAGCAAATCTCAGCTATGCGACTCCCATGGCTTATCAAACTAATTTATTGGTCATGAACGCAGGTGGTTATAAATTTAAAGATTTTGTCAAAGTGGGAGTGCCTTTAACGCTTATTGTTTGGGCCATGCTTACAGGAATGCTGACATGGATATACCAACTGTATTAATATGGTTGATAAAGTGATCATTGTACCATGTGGTTTTATATAAGCCAGAATAAAAAGAGTGGGGATTTATGGGTGAACAAAACATATCAAGGGGTGGCGATAACGAGGCAAAAAGGCTATTTACACGAGCCGTTTTGAATGATTTAAAAGCCTTGGAGTTAATGATAGAAAAAGGTTTGATCGAATCGGGTGCTCGTCGTATTGGCGCAGAGCAGGAAATGTTTATCACCGATAATGATTACAGTCCTAACTTAACTGCCTTAGATATATTGAAAGGCATCACTGACGAAAGGTTTACCAATGAAATCGCTTTATTTAATATAGAGGCCAATTTAACACCAAGGCGATTTCAAGGAAAATGTTTGAGTGAAATGGAAGAAGAAATTAAAGAAGTGATTTCTATCGCAAAACAACATGCAGATAAGCACGATTCAAAAATTATTTTAGCCGGTATATTGCCTACATTAAGGCAGATGGATTTAACCATGGACAGCATTACCCCGGTTGATCGTTATTATGAGCTGAATGACCGCCTCAAAGAAATCAGAGGTTCAGATTTTCGAATGGATATTCGAGGTGTTGATGAATTGTCAGTAACTCATGATAATTTTCTGTTAGAAGCCATGAACACCAGCTTTCAAGTACATTTTCAAGTCAGTGGTAATGAATTTGTAGAAATGTATAACTTATCTCAAGCAGTGACAGGCCCATTGATGGCAGTTGCTGTTAATTCCGGTTTAATTCACCATAATCGCTTGTGGCATGAGTCTAGAATTGCAGTTTTTCAAAATTCAATTGATACAAGATCAACAGCACATCAGAAAAGAGGTACCCAGCCAAGGGTGCATTTTGGTAATGAGTGGATAGAAAGTATTGTTGATGTCTTTCGTGATGATATTTCTAGGTTTTCAGTGGTGCTGACTTCCGATCATGAGGAAGATCCTGTAGGTATGGTACAAGCAGGAGAAATGCCTAAATTAAAAGCTTTGATGCTGCATAACGGTACTGTATATCGCTGGAATCGACCGTGCTATGGAGTGAAAGATAATATCCCTCATTTACGCATTGAAAATCGAGTGTTGCCCTCGGGTCCTTCAGTGATAGATGAAGTCGCCAATTCGGCATTTTATTTCGGGCTGATGTCTGGAATGAGTCACTCCGTTGATGATATTTCAAAAGTGTTAAGGTTTTCTCATGCACGTAATAATTTCTTACAAGCTTGCCGCACTGGTTTAGAGTGTCATTTTACTTGGACTGATGGAGAAAGTGTATCCGCCACGCGTTTGATCAGAAATGAGCTTTTACCGATAGCTGAGAATGGTTTAAAAATGGCTGGATTGGATAAGAATGATATTGAAAGGTATCTAACCACGATTGATAAACGCATTGAAAATAAACAAACAGGTGCTAAATGGGCCATCAAATCTATCACTGAAATGAACAAAGAGTTGCACCCAGATGAAAAAGTCAGGGCAGTGGTTGCCAAAATGCACGAACAACAAGCCTTAGATAAGCCAATTCATGAATGGCCGTTAGCAACGTCTGAGAATACCATAGATTGGCGTGCGGGATTTGTATTGGTTGGTCAGTTTATGACCACCAAATTATTGACAGTTAGACCTGATGACTCAATGGATTTGGCTGCCAGTATCATGGACTGGAAACGTGTGAGACATGTCCCTGTTGAAAATGATAATGGCGAATTAGTGGGGTTAGTTTCACACCGATCTATTTTGAAAAAAATTGTAGATGGTGATGAGTATAAAGGTACCGCGATTCGAGAAATCATGAATCAACAACCCATATATGCAGACCCTAAAACTACCACAATCGAGGCCATTCAGATTATGCGTGATAAACGCATCAGTTGTTTACCAGTGGTTGAAGCCGAAAAATTAGTGGGGGTTATCACTGAATATGATTTGATCAAAATAGCCAGTCATGTGCTGGAAGCAGATTTGAAAGCATATAATGAAAAATTGAAAGAGCCTAAATAACAGAGATTAATCAGTCAATCCCAGTCAGTTAACCCCTCACGATCGTTCAAAGTTTTAAATGACGCCATTTGTTTCATTTTTGTGGCTAATTGACCGAGGTGGGGCCATTGATCTGCAGGTTTAGGCATGTTTCGTGACCAGCGCATAATCATAGTAAGTAAAAAATCAACGGTGGATAATTGATTGCCGAGGAAATATTTCCTGCCATCATTGAGATGATTATTACAACGAGTAAAAATAGCTTCCAATTTTTTTTGAGTGATGTTCTTAGTGAGCTCGGGAGTGCCAAATTCATCGGCATAAAACCAATTTCTGAAGGTCGGTTGTACGGTGTTTGAAATATAGAACATCCATTGATTGTATGCTGCTCTATCCATGTGGTCGTTTAATGGTGCCAAAACACCCGGTGCATATTTATCAACTAAATACATACAAATACCAGCAAATTCGCTGATGTTTTTGTTATCTATCTGTAGTGTCGGTACCACACCGCCTGGGTTTATTTTTAAGTACTCAGGTGATTTTTGTTGATTGCTTGAAAAATCTATGAGTACCAGTTCATGTGGAAGATCTAATTCGATGAGTAACCAATGAACAACAAAAGATGCTGTACCAGGTTGATAATAAAGTTTATACATAATAATTCCAATTATAAAGGTGTCTATGGAAAGTATTCCATATAAAAATCACTGCGATTGTATTTAGATATAAATGGATGTGGTAATTCTGCAAAGCCCCAGCGCTGATAAAGTTTAATGGCTGGCTTTAAGGAAGAATGACTCTCCAAGTATAATTTACTGCCGTTTAATCGTTTAAATTCATCGATACAATGATGCATTAATATAGATCCAATTCCATGGGCCTGATAGGCCGATGTTACCGCCATTTTAGTGAGTTCAAAAACTGACTTGCCATGATGTTTTAAAGCAACACAACCAACCACCTTTTTATCAGCTTTTGCATACAACACTTGACCACCTTCATCTATGATCTTTTGAGGTGCTGATAAAACTTCTTCATCTATAGGTTCCACTACAAAAAACTGCTCAAGCCATTCAACATTCAAAGATTTAAAATAAAGACTAAATTCGGGTTTGTGCTTGTGTATGGTGACTTTTTTCACAAAGATCTGTGTTCTAAATACGTTATAATAATTCTTTTTTGAGCTCAGGACAAAGTATATGGGTATTTGGGATAAATTATTTGGCGAATTGGTAGATATCATTGATTGGACTGATGACACGCGTCATACATTGGTGTACCGATTTCCTCGTTACGGTAATGAAATAAAAAATGGAGCTAAACTTACAGTGAGGGAAGGTCAGTTGGCTGTCTTGGTTAATGAGGGTGAGGTGGCAGATGTATTTGAACCAGGCTTATATGAATTAAACACGGCCAATGTGCCCTTACTTTCATCATTGCAAGGCTGGAAACATGGTTTTGAAAGTCCTTATAAAGCTGAAGTTTACTTTTTTAACACCAAAGTTTTTACAGATATGAAGTGGGGATTACGCAATCCTTTGATTCTCAGAGACAGAGAATTTGGTGTTATTCG
>CALDFB010000197.1 GCA_937942365.1 uncultured Marinicella sp.
TTATTTGGATTGGTTGCTTCATTTGAATTAGTTTGCGTTACATGTGAGGTTGATTGCTGCGTTAATTCTTCATCGGCTTGGGAGTTGTAATCAGTGTCTTTTTGCTTTTCAGAGCAGCCATTGAAGAGGATTGTTAAAAAAAATAACAAGGCTATTTTTTTTCCAATCTTTTTGTGATTAATACAATTGGTATCTATTATTTTTAGTGTTGTTTGCATGTTGAGAATGTAGTCCTTTTAAGCCGGTAAGCAATGGCCAAGAAGTCACGAATTGTAACCCCGTTATGATCAAATTTATGTGAAGTGAGTCAGTCTAACATTGATGTGCCATTGGTGAGATTTAAATTTCTTTATTCACTGATGAAGTTTGGTTTTCAAGGGTTAGGAATTTATATGGTGCACTTCGGCTCTGCTCAGTGAACGGGTTCTCGCTGGCTGAACGGAGCCGAAGTCTTTGAGTTTCACATGAATCAAACACATCAACGATTAATATACATGATCTCAAAAGATTCATTGATTGACTGTTCAAGAAACATAAGTGCAAATATGACAAAGAAAACAACACATCAACAAATCATCGGGCTGATCGCATGGATCATCATCTGTTTCGCTACATCAGCTATAGGTGCTTTTGCAACCCTTCAGGCCCAATCGTTTTACGGCGGTTTAGTGCAACCTTTATGGGCTCCGCCAGCTTGGTTGTTTGGGCCGGTGTGGACGACTTTATATGCAATGATGGCTGTGTCAGTTTGGTTAATTTGGCGAAAAGGCGGTTTCAAAGCGAATCAAAGTGCATTGACTTTGTTTTTGTGTCAACTGATACTCAATGGCTTGTGGAGTTGGATGTTTTTTGCTTGGCATTTAGGTTTGGGTTCATTCATTAATATCATCGTTCTTTGGTTAGCTATCTTGGCTAATTTAGTTTTATTTTGGAGAACAGATAAATTTTCAGGTGTTTTATTGGTGCCTTATTTGTTATGGGTTAGTTTTGCATCTGCTCTGAATTACGCCATGTGGCAACTTAATCCCAGTATTCTTGCTTAAAACCCCCAGCAGAATAGAGTATTGAGGTTTATTTAGAACGGACAATTAATTTGGTCGAAACTGTTAGAATTGATACCCATGAATTGGTTGGCTCATACTTTACTCTCAACAAAAAAAATTGATTACCAGTTAGGTAACATTTTGGCTGATCCCTTGCGTGGTCGTGCTTGGACTGGCGCAAGTGAAGCGTTGATCAATGGTATGAATATGCATAAAGCCATTGATCAATTCACTGATAACCATCCAATATTATCTTCAAGTAAAACCAAGCTTGGTGCAGATGGGCACCTTAAGGGCGTAGTTTTGGATTTACTTTTTGATCATTTACTGTCACAGAGTTGGGAACAGTATGCTGCTTTGTCCTTAGATGCCTATTTAAAAAATTTTAATAACAAAGCACTCAAGGTCGCCGTTGATTTTCCTGAGAGACCTCAAAAAATTGTATCAAGAATGGCTCAGACTGATTTGCTTGGGCAGTACAAAACATTCAATGATTTAATTGCAGCGCTTGGTCGCATTGATCGGCGTTTATCAGCCAGAGCACGCGCCAAAGAAACAGCCAGTCAGTACATCACAGTATTAACTGAACAATATGAACCCCTGAAGTCAGACTTTAATGTATTTTTCCCTGAGTTGATTCATTTCTTTAAGCACCATCAACTGGGTAGTTTAACTGACCATTTTTTGAAATGAATGGGGCCAGTTATTTTTAACTGTCATCCATCGAAGCCACTCGCAAAGATCAGGTCTTCGGGCACAAAGTATTCAATGGTCAAGATGGGACGGCTGTCGGTTGTGGTGTTATCTAGACTGCCTACACTGCGGGAGTTACCATTATTGACTTCATCACCTAACAGTACCCAGCCATGGTTACTTTGGTTGTCTTGAACCCAGGTACTGACATCTGCAATTAACTCAGCTGTACTGCTGAAGTTGATGTTGGTAGATCCGCTGGTAAAACTGCTGCTGGCTGAAGGGGTAAGCATAAAATCTCCGCCTGCATTGTTCCAACTCTCGGTGTCATAAAATGTATGAACCCAAGTTGCATCACCCGTTTGGGATGGTGCACCCTGACCATTGCCATTTGAACCGGCTTCGCCCCATTCTGATAAAGCCAGATGCAATCCAGCAGTACCGTCTTGTGCTGAGCCAGGAACATCGATGATGGTTAAATCAAGTGATACCGAAGTAATTTGGGCAGCTGAGGGGATGACACTGACATCAAATTCGAGAACCCCACGCCTCAGTAATCCATTGTTGGGTTTGCCCAAAAATATTTTGTCTCCTGCGCCATTACTGCTGCCACCATCATTGGTTTCATACAGGGTATTGTCTTTGCTTGGATTCAAGCTTATTTGTGGCAATGAATAGTCGATGATTAATTTCGGCCTGGTTGCTACATCTGGGTTTTCTCTTGTATTGAATCGATAGGCGGTTCTGGCCTCACTTTCATCCCCTAAAATAACCCAACCAAAATTAGTAGCTGGTGTGTCTACCCATCTTTGTACATCATTGAGAAGTTCTGTCGAGGTAAATGAGACGGTATTGGAAGGATTTGCGAGTGTTGAAGCCAGTGCAACTGGATCAAAATCTCCCCCTGCCGTTGACCATGCTGCGCCGTCTAAGAACGCATTGGTCCAAGTGGCATCGCCTGGTTCAGCTTCGGTACCTGGGCCCTCCTCGCCTGGGGCGTCGGAATTACTTTCACCCCACTCAGTCAATGCTTGATGAACTGTGATGGTTCGCTGGCCTGCAATTGATCGTGAAGGTGTGATTTCTAAACTGACTTGATTGATGGTCGATCCAGAAGGAATTACAGAAACATCAAAACTCAATAGCCCACGCCTGAGTTGATCGCCTTTTTGGTTGGTTCGGCCTGCAAAAAAATATTGACCTGCGCCATTACTGAGACCAATCAGGCTGGTTTCATACAATGTATTGTCTTTGTTGGGGGGTAATTCAATAGATACAGCGGGTGCCAAAGAAGTGGTCGATAACAAACAAAAGAATAGCAGGTTTTTCATGGGTACATTGTTTTAAATAACGATTCGATAATTATAGGTCCCATTATGATTGTTGAACAAGTATTATTAATTTCAGTTAGAATGATTGGATTTGAAATTGATGTTAAATATGGTCAAAAACAAATTTAAAATCGGACCTGCGGCTTTGGTGGCGGCGGCTTTCATTGGTCCTGGAACAGTGACTACATGCACGTTAGCT
>CALDFB010000198.1 GCA_937942365.1 uncultured Marinicella sp.
CAATAAAAATAGTGAATTAAATCACGTTTTGTTATCAAATAATTTGGATTTTTAGCTTTTACTAAAATTAAAAAGAACCATACAAAATTAACTTCATTCAGTTGCTCGATGTGAAAAATGAAGTGTGCTCAAATCAATTTAATTGATTTCGCACAGCAACTTGATTCGTTTATTTCGACCTCAATTATTTACACAGTAAAAACTATATGATTGATCTTCAGAGAGCAGCAAAACTGCTTTCCGAATACACTGATATTCACTGTCCTTCGAACCCATCATTAAAAATTTGATCAGCAAATTGAATTAAGTCATCATCGCTGTTGTTCATTGGATTAATGTCTGCTTGCAAATCACTCACAGCAGCTGAGGCTTGATAATATACATCTATAAATGGTGCTGATGACACTGTTGCAGAAACAGTGTAAGTTAAAGAACTGGCTGCTGGAATACTGAATGTGTCGTTGATTTGACCCGTTCCAGATGCTGAACAAGTCGCTGTACCAAAGGTTGTAAAAACCCACCCCTTATATAGAATTAAAAGTCATCGCTTTGAGCCTATTGGGCAGAGAGGTGGAAGCCCTCAACTTGTTAAATCAAGCTAAAATAATATTCAATGACGCATGGAAAGCTGAAAACCAAGCACTGTTGGAGCGCCTGCAAAAATCTCAACTGTAAAAATTCTGTTTATGTATAGGGTTTGAACTGTATGTTTTTTTAACCTAAAACGGGTTTCCACAAGGAATACACAAGGGATACGCCCAACGAGGCCACACCTTATTTTATTATTTTCAATACTTTGAGACCTCTGCATAAGTCATGAATCAAATACATGTGATGACAAAAGATCACATACTCTGTTGTAGGGTGTATCCCTTGTGGGTACCCATTTAGTATTTTATAAGCATTAAATCAGCTAGTTATTCATTCATAATTAACACAACATTTCTAAAATAACAGTGGCATATTTGGCTGAAAGAAATGCTTAAATAATCGACAATACAGATCACTGAAATACGTTGATCCAATAAGGTCCAAAAAAAATTAATTATTCTTTTAGACTTCATGGACTAGGCTCATCAATCAACACATTAATATTTTGAGGCCTGTCACTTCTTAGCTTTTTTAAATGCATCTGCCAATGCACCAGCAAAGGCTCCTTGAGATTGAGTACTATTGTGTCTTTGGCGTTTTGGGCTCTGTTGGTTTGGCTTGTTTTTCGATTGCGTAGTCTTTTTACTGGATTTAGATTCGCTGCCATCACTAGACTTTGCACTCAAAGAAATACGTTTACGCTGTGCATCCACATCCATTACACGGACTTTAATGACTTGACCTGCTTTGACCACATCGGCAGGGTCTTTAACATATTGATCAGCCAATTCAGAAATGTGCACCAATCCGTCTTGATGAACACCTATATCAACAAAAGCACCAAAGGCGGTCACATTGGTGACCACGCCTTCCAAACGCATACCAATTTCAAGGTCTTTAATTTCATGAACTTGATCATCAAAGACAGCCGTTTTGAATTCACCTCGTGGGTCGCGCCCTGGTTTTTTCAGCTCTTCGATTACATCTTTAATGGTTTCAACACCATATTGTTCATTGGCAAAGTCATTTGGATTGAGCTGGCTCAAAGGTCCCATCTGTCCTATGACCTGGCTTATTTGGGTATTCATGTGTTCCAGCAAATTTTCGACCAAAGGATAAGCCTCAGGGTGCACGGCCGATTGATCCAAGGGTTGCTCACCATTTCTGATACGTAAAAAGCCCGCACATTGCTCAAACATTTTGTCACCCAATCTGGCCACTTTGAGTAATTGTTTGCGGTTTTTAAAGCTGCCATTGGCATCACGAAACTTCACAATTTCGTTAGCCACAGAGTCAGAAACTCCAGCGACGTACTTCAGTAATGGCGCAGATGCCGTATTAACATCAACACCCACTTTATTCACACAATCTTCAACGCAATCACCCAATGCCTTGGTCAACTGCGTTTGATTCACATCATGCTGGTATTGCCCCACGCCAATCGCCTTCGGGTCAATTTTCACCAATTCTGCCAAAGGGTCTTGTAAGCGACGTGCTATTGAAACTGCGCCCCGATACGACACATCTAAATCTGGAAACTCAGCCGCAGCCAAAGCAGATGCTGAATAGACAGAAGCACCTGCTTCAGAGACCATGATTTTTTGTGCCTTGATATCAGGATTTTGTTTGATCAATTCAGCAGCCAGTTGGTCAGTTTCACGCGAAGCAGTACCGTTACCAATGGCAATCAGCTTAACAGCATGTTTTTTGCACAAATCAACCAAAATTTGTTTGGCTTGTTCCCACTGCTTTTGTGGCGCATGGGGGTAAATCACGGCGGTATCTAACAACTTACCATTGCCATCAATCACCACAGTTTTAACGCCTGTTCTGAACCCAGGATCCAACCCCAGTGTCACCAAGTCACCAGCAGGGGCCGCTAACAGCAAGTCTTTTAAATTGCGGTTAAAAATTTGGATCGCTGCTTCATCAGATTGTTCACGCAAGTGTGACAACAGTTGTAAATTTAATTTCAATTGTAACTTGGCTTTCCAGGCCAGCTCTGTGGTCCTATTCAACCATTCAGACTGTTCAATATCCCAACCTGTATGTTTAACCAATCGTCCAATGGCTGGATGAATAGTCATATGCTCATCAAGCACATCAGCGTGATCAATGTTTATTGAGAGAACGCTTTCATTTCGGCCACGTAACAATGCCAACATTCTGTGAGAGGGTATTTTATTCACGGCCTCAGAAAATTCGAAATAATCTTTGAATCTGGCCGCTTTATTTTCAGACTCTTGACCTTTCATCACTTGAGCAATTACCACACCCTGGCCCCATAACCAATCACGTAATTCTTGAATCAAATCTGCATCCTCTGCCAAATCTTCTAAAGCAATTTGTCTGGCACCATCCAAAGCAGCTGTCACGTCTTTCACATGTAACTTCTCATCATCACCATTGGTATGAACAAACGCTGCCGCCAACTCATTTTCATTGGCACTGGGTTCATCTATAATCTTTTGTAACAAAGGCTCCAAGCCTGCTAATCTGGCTATTTGAGCTTTGGTTTGTCGTTTCTTTTTGTAAGGTAAATATAAGTCTTCTAATCGAGTCTTGGTTTCAGCCGACAAGATGGACTGTTTCAAAGCATCCGTTAACTTACCTTGTTCTTCAATGGCTTTGATGATGGTCATCCGTCGATCATCCATCTCACGCAGATACACCAAACGTTCTTCCAACTGACGCAATTGTGTGTCATCTAACCCACCAGTCACTTCTTTACGGTATCGTGCAATAAATGGCACGGTATCGCCACCATCTAATAACTCGATGGCACTTTGAATTTGGTTGTTTTTGGCATTAATTTCTGCCGCGATGATACTGATGTGTTTAGAATTGACCACTGCTAGACTCATTGATTAATTTAAAAAGTGGCGCATTTTAGCATGATGAATTAATTCAACTTGAACAACAGTTTTAATTTTTTCAATAAAACCTCCAATAATATTAGCTCCATCACAATAATAAAAATTATTGAACTAACTAACATGTTGTGCCGAAAATCATCACGCTTTTGATACATTCGATAGATTTCATACCTTCTAGACTTATTATCAGAACTCCTAAAGTCGTCTTCATTACCCTCTATTCCATCCAATCCTTTTGAAATAATTTCATAGTGTTCATTATCAACAACGTATAAATAATCGTTACCTGCGACTCGATCAAGTAACATTTTTTTAAGAACATACGGGCCATTCCAACACAACTTTTCAGAACTTAGCAACTCCTTAAGGCCTTCAAGCTCAGATGGAAAGCGACCACAGTCAGCTTTATATTCAATTAAAGCCATCTCAAGTTTTTCAATTGGAAAATGAGTATTCATCGACCATGGAATAGTAGATGTTCCAAACATCAAAATATAAATCATAAATTTAACCATTTAATTCTCAATCGCAAGCAACTAACTATTAGAACCATTTAGCAATTAAAACTATCCTTACTTTTTATAAAATTAATTTCATCCCACGATATGCAACCTGAAAACCATTGGCCTTAACTTGCTTTGACGCTTTACTTTTAGGGTCAAGCAGTGGGTTAGTGTGATTGAAATGTATAAAAATTACTTTGGCTTTATCAGTAATGGACAAATCTTCGAATAAATCCATGCTTTCCTCTACAAATGGATGAGGGATTTCACTCATGTCACGATTAGGGATTTCACCATTGGCAAAAAAAGTGGCGTCCAACAAGGCGTAATCAACCTTTTTAATTTCCTCTACAATCTCTTTATCCCATTTTTGCCATTTATCAATATCTGGAATAAACAGTGCTGTTTTATTGGGGCCTATGATACGTAAACCAACAGTTTCTGTGAATTCATCACGGTGTGGAACAAAGAAAGGTATCACTGTCAACTGAGCAGATAATTTCACGGCCTGCTGATGCTGCAAATTCATTAAATCGATATTTTTCAATTTAACCAACTGACTCCATGGACCGTTATTTTGTAAGAAGTTCTTGAATCGTGGCATCACATATACAGGAACATCTTTAGTCCCAGCAGCTTCACGTCCTAAATGTATCAAGCCAGCATAATGTCCCATGTGTCCGTGGGTTAAAAATATACCACCCAGGTTATATGGGCCATCTGCTGCCAACTGGTGCAAGTAATACATTTGATCTCGGATATCAGGTGTTGCTTCGAATAAATATTTGGTTTGATTGTTCCTGTTAATCACAGCAAGGGCTGTGGCAAACTTCCTGTTCTTGGCATCATCCCAACCAGCCTGACAATGCGGTTTGTAGCAATTCAGCTGTGGATAACCTGCATCTTGGGCAACACCTAAAACCACCAGGCCAACCCCTCCTTTGACCTCACCAAAGACCACTGTAAATTGAAAAACCAACAACAATAACAAAACCATTTTTTTTAAAAGCACAGTAATACCCAGACTATTTATCATCGCATCATATCATGACCAATGGGTGTGTGAAAATTAATGCAAATGTGACAATATATTATTTTACATCCGGATGTTGAATCATGAAAAATCTATTCCTTAAACCATTACTTAAAGGCTCTTTGGTGGTTTTCCCCATACTGATCACTGTTTGGGTGGTTTGGGGACTGGTCAAATGGATAGACGGCTTAGGCAAGCGCACGTTAGAACCCTTTTTATTAGACCATCTAATTTTTCCAGGCAGTGGTCTGATCATAGTCACAGTTATTCTTCTGGTAGTGGGCTTATTATTTCAATTTAATTTCATCAAATGGATTTTTTCAAAACTTGAAAAGAATTTAATGAAATTTCCATTGGTAAAGACTGTTTACAGCGCAGTTAAAGACTTGGCCAGCATGTTTGATAACAAACAAAGTAAAGACCAACAAGTGGTGCTGGTTAACATGCAACCCTCTGGCTTAGGCTATCTGGTAGGCATGATCACCAATGTTCAACTCCCCTCTGCTATCTCAGGCCAATCTGGCGGAACGGAAAAATTTGTCTCGGTTTATTTGCCTATGAGTTATATGGTTGGCGGTTACACCATACTGATTGAGAAGGACAAGGTAAAACCTGTTGACTGGACCTTTGAAGAAGCCATGCGTTTTGCTTTAACTGCAGGAGTTTCACAAAAGACACCAAAAGATCATGTATCTTGATGACTACTCGAACTTTTGTTTATAGACAGTTAATTGAGCATTTAGTATCATTAACACTCTACAAAATCTGACTGAATCTAATGGCTGAATACATCTACACCATGATGGGTGTGAGCAAAACTGTGCCGCCCAATCGCGAAATCATCAAAGACATTTCTTTGTCCTTTTTTCCTGGGGCAAAAATTGGCGTTTTGGGCCTTAATGGCGCAGGTAAATCCACGGTCCTGAGGATCATGGCTGGCATTGACAAAGATTATTCTGGTGAGGCGCGCCCGCAACCTGGAATCAACATTGGTTACTTACCACAAGAACCACAGTTAGAAGATAATAAATCAGTCAGAGAAAATGTTGAAGCTGGTATGGGCGAGGTGCAGCAATTGCTGACCGATTTTGATGCCATAAACGCACAGTTTGCCGAACCCATGAGTGATGATGAAATGACAGAACTTTTGGCTAAACAAGCAGATTTACAAGAAAAAATTGATGCCGCCAATGGTTGGGATTTAGATCGCACCATGAACATGGCAGCTGAAGCGCTTCGCTTACCACCTTGGGATGCAGAAGTAGCCAATTTATCTGGCGGAGAAAAACGCCGTGTCGCCTTGTGCCAATTATTGCTGTCTTCCCCAGACATGTTACTCCTTGATGAACCAACCAATCATTTAGATGCAGAAACAGTGGCCTGGTTAGAACGGTATTTGCACGACTTCACAGGCACCATTGTGGCAGTCACCCATGATCGATATTTCTTGGACAATGCCGCCGAATGGATTTTAGAGCTGGACCGTGGTCGCGGCATCCCTTGGAAAGGCAACTACTCTTCATGGCTGGAGCAAAAAGAAAAACGCTTAGAACAAGAATCTAAGCAAGAACAAGCCCACATGAAAACCATCAAACAAGAGCTTGAATGGGTTCGTTCAAATGCCAAAGGCAAACGCACCAAATCAAAAGCCCGCTTGAAACAATTCGAGGAGCTACAATCTAAAGAATTTCAAAAGCGCAACGAAACTGCACAAATATACATCCCACCTGGACCTCGATTGGGTGACTCAGTCATTGAGTTCAAGAATGTTTCCAAAGCTTTCGGGGACAAATACTTAATAGATGACCTTTCATTTAAAGTGCCGCAAGGTGCCATCGTTGGCATCATTGGTCCAAACGGTGCTGGTAAGTCGACATTATTCAATATGATCGCTGGCACTGAATCTGCTGATGAAGGACAAATTACCACTGGACCTACCGTCGAACTGGCTTATGTTTCACAAAGTCGAGAGGACTTAGGTCACGATCGCCCGCTTTATGAAGAAGTCGCAGACGGTGAAGAAATCATCAAGATAGGTAATTATACGGTTCCAGCCAGAGCTTGGCTCAGTCGTTTTAATTTCAAAGGTTCTGATCAACAAAAACAAGTTAAAAACTTATCCGGTGGTGAACGTAATCGATTACAACTGGCAAAAGTTCTGAAATTAGGTGGCAATGTCTTATTGCTCGATGAACCTACCAATGATTTGGATGTAGAAACCCTGCGTGCATTAGAGGAAGCCCTATTAAACTTCGCCGGCAGTGTGATGGTAATTTCTCATGACAGGTGGTTCTTAGATCGTATAGCTACTCACATTTTGGCCTATGAAAACAATTCTCACGTTGAGTTTTTTGAAGGCAACTATACCGAATATGAACAAGACTATAAAAACCGTCATGGCAAAGCCTTACAACCCGAAAGGATTAAATACCGTCCATTAAAAAAATAATTCAGAACAGAGGTACAATGGCTTCATTTGTACCTCATTTTTTTTAAATTCCCTAAAATCACATATATCATTCTTTGTGAGAAACGCTTAACTCCAGCCACTAAATTGGTTATGATTATTGTTTTCTTTTAACCATTGTTTGCTATGAAAACTCTCTACGCATGGGTTATCGTTGGTTTTTTATTGTTAACTACAGCCCAAAATCACGCTTCTGAATTGGATAAAACATATCCAGAGGCCTTTGCTGGTCTGAATAAAAATGCTTACCATAAAATCACACTCAACAAAACCAAATCCAATGGTATTGGCTTTGAGTTAAATGATACACAATTATTCATTCAAACCAATAAATTAAAATCAACCATAGAAGCCCAATCCAACCTCAGCTTCACACAATATATCCCAAATGGATTTATTTCTGCCACTATGGGTCATAACAGCCTTTTTGGTGAAATACACCAAAATAACAAACATTATGTTTTAACCACCAATCAATCAGGTATTTGGGCCGTAGAATTACCTGGCGAAGGCATACGTTATAACGACTGCGGTTTTGATCACGAGCAGGAAAAAGTTGATCAGAAACTCAACAGTATTACGTTAGAAAAAATAAACGCTCAATTGCAAAGCAAAGTAGCAGGAACCATCATTGATGTCTTAGTCATATATGACCAAGCGATCGCTGATCGCTATCCTGGTGACTTATTACAAACTCGTGTTGCTCAATATTTTAATGTGTCTAATCAAACCTATGCCAACTCTGATTTAGACCTGGCTATCAGACAAGTTGGTTTAGAACAAGTTGGCTACGATTTAAATAATGCCAACCTGACCGCGAGAAATTTAATTCAACGCACACTTCTGACAGGAGTCGGCATTCAAGGATTCGAAGAGTTGCCCCAGCTTAAAAATCAAACTGGTGCAGATTTGGTGATTTTTTTACGTACACATAATATAGAAACTCGCGGTAATTGTGGCATTGCTTTTTTTCCTGTCAGCGTGGGTCAAAGTAGCTTTGATCCAAGCTATGGCGTCAACATCATGGCTGATGGCATGAGTAGCTGGTCAGTTTGTACCGATCAATTAATGGTTCATGAAATTGGTCATAACTTAGGAGCAGGCCATCATAATGTGCCTATTGACCAAAGATTCATTCCTGACGCAGCTGGGTTTGCTAAATTAGGCCAGTACGGAACTGCCATGGGTTCTTTTGGCACAGGCAATCCTGATCGTTTTTTTGAACTCAACTATTTTTCTAATCCAAATATTCAATGTGGAGGCGCCCCATGCGGTGTACCTGCGCAAAATAATAATGTCAATGTCATTAATCAATTGATGGGGCCAGTAGCAAACTACAGCAACCGCGTTTCTGATGCCGCAAACCCTTCTGATTTCACAGTCGCGATGACTGACCAAGACGGCGACGGCACCATTGATCAAAATGACGAATTTCCCTTTGATTCCAG
Organism: uncultured Marinicella sp.; assembly: GCA_937942365.1. GTDB lineage: Bacteria > Pseudomonadota > Gammaproteobacteria > Xanthomonadales > Marinicellaceae > Marinicella. The sequence continues at coordinate 8,919 of CALDFB010000198.1, forward strand.
AGTCAACAAAGACAGTGACGGTGATGGCACGGGCGATGCCCTGGATGCATTTCCTGATTTATTTGCTGAACAAAGCGACTTTGATGGCGATGGTATCGGCGACAATACAGACAGTGATGACGACAATGATGGCATTTTGGACTTTGATGATGATTTTCCACTCAATAACAATGAAGTCAAAGACACAGACAGAGATGGTGTTGGCGACATAGCTGATGTATTTGTTTTTGATCCTTCAGAGTACGCTGATTTTGATCAAGATGGCACGGGTAATAATGCCGATGATGATGATGACAATGACGGTTTTATCGATATCTCACCTAATCAACAAGACCTTTTAGTGATCAGTGTTGAAAATAACCGCATTTTGAGATTTGATGCCCAAACCGGCCTGCCCAAAGGCATTGAAGTGCTGCCTGATGATGGGTTACTGACCTTCCAGTCTGATTTAAGTTATGACGAGGCATCACAGCAACTATTTTTTAGTACACAAAGCAGTATTAAGTCGCTAGATATGATGGACCTCAATGCCAAGCCGCTACTCGTGGCACCACCTTTTGCTGAAACAACAAACGCCTTAAATACGGGCTTTCCAACTGCTTTGCATGTATTTAAGGATAACAGTTTGTACTTAGCCAAATTAAATGCCAGCAACCTGTCCAATTTCTCTACAGTAAATTTCCGTAAACCTAATTTTGAATTTGTTCGGCAATTGCCCAACGAAGTTCAAGAAAACATCATCGATTTCGAAACTTATAATGGAGAATTGTTTACCTTAGGCCAGAACACAAGAGTATACAGAGGCGACCCTAATTGTTGTGAGATGACCCAAGTCGGAAACGCCCGCATGAGTTGGCTGGTTGACCCATATGCTTTTGCAATCACTGCATCAGGCCAGCTATTACATACCGACCAAAATAGAAACAGAGTGACCATAACCAATGCCCAAACAGGTGAATTCGAAGGCGTTTTTGCTGACTTGAATGAACTTGGTTTTTCTAATCCAACAGGCATTGATATCACCGCAGATGGCCGAGTACTTGTTGCAGTTAGCGATCAAAACTCTATCTTGGCTTTTGACTTAGAATCGGCCGACTATTTGGGGAAATTAGTCAATGGATTGGGCTTAAGTTCACCGCATAAAATGGTCCTTGTTCCACAGTTGGTTGACCGCTTTCATCAAGATGAGGGCAAAGTCATACGCCCTAACGCTGGCGTTTGGTATAACCCAGCCACTTCAGGCCGAGGATTTAACATTGGGGTCTTTGGCAATCGCTTGCAAGTGTTGTGGTTTACTTATGATGAACAAGGTTTGCCTCTCTGGTATACCTCTGCCGGGTTAGTTGAAGGGTTCTCTTTTCAAGCTGACATATTAAAAACAAAACTGGATGACCAAGATGAGCTTTCTTTTGAGTCAGTTGGACAAATTGATATAAACTTCAATAACGAGCGAGAAGCCTCTGTCGAATGGCAAATTGGCGAGACGGTAGGAGAGGAGGCTGTCTTTTGGTTACAGTCCAGCGGCGAACCTGAAACTGAAGATTATACCGGCATGTGGAACCGTCCTGATACTCCTGGATGGGGGATAGCGGTCAGTACCATTGGTGATAAAAGTTTCGCCTTAACTTTTATTTACGATGAGCTGGGTGAACCACGTTGGACTATCAGCGATGTATTTACTGGAACAGGACCTTTAACATTTAATATGGACACTGTTACCAGTGAAGGTTTGTGCCCAACATGCAACGGAACCATCAGAACCACTTACACACCATCTGGTACCACTACATTGAACTTATCAGACCAATCGAGTTGGAGCAGTGACATTATTTGGCCTGATCCTATTCCCGGGTCATGGCAATTAAACCAAACTGAGATTATCAGAATTTCCAGCGAGCCTACTCGCCCAAGATAATCAAATAATGAAAACAACGCCTTGCAGAAAAGTTCTGCAAGGCGTTAAAAACACTGATTTATTCTTTAATACCTGCGAGTTTCAATAAGAAAATGTAATCCTGAGCAGTTTCTTTATAGTATGAAAAGCGACCAGAGGCACCGCCATGACCAGTTTCCATATTGGTTCTGAGTAACACCAAGTTATCATTGGTTTTGTACTCACGTAATTTTGCGGCCCATTTAGCCGGCTCCCAATACTGCACTTGAGAATCGTGCAAGCCGGTGGTGATCAATATATTGGGATATGCTTGAGGCTTGACTTGATCATATGGAGAGTATGACAACATATAATCATAAGAATCTTTATTCTTTGGATTGCCCCATTCATCAAACTCACCTGTTGTTAATGGTATGCCCTCATCTAACATAGTAGTAACCACATCAACAAAAGGCACCGCAGCTATCATACCGTCATAAAGCATACCATCCATATTAGCCACTGCACCCATCAGTAAACCACCGGCACTTCCACCCCAAGCATACACCCTATCTTTGTCACCATAATTTTGTGCCAGTAATGCCTTAGTGGCATCGATAAAATCGTTAAAAGTGTTAATTTTATTAAACATTTTACCATCTTCATACCATTGACGACCCTTGGCCTGTGATCCTCGAATGTGCGGTATGGCATAAATAAATCCGCGGTCTAACAGCGATAATCGACTGATTGAAAATCTTGGGTCAACTGACGAACCGTAAGAACCATAGGCATATACCAGCAAAGGTCTTTGATCCAAATCACCCATCTCTTTTTTATACACCATAGAAATGGGCACCATGGCGCCGTCACGAGCCTGAATCTCTAGGCGTTGTGATTGATATTGATTAGAATCAAATGGGCCGTTGATTTTGTCCTGTTTGAGCAACTTTTTCTCATCGGTGTTTAAATCAACCTCCATTACACTTCCCAATTGAGTCAAAGAGTCATAGTCATAACGCAATATGTTTTGATTTTGTTCAGGGTTATAAGACACATTCATGGTATAAGCAGGCTCATCAGACTGAATTAATTTAGTTTCTCCAGATTGCCAATTCATGGCCTTAATATGACGAATACCGTCCTTTCTCTGTTCTAAAACCAACCAGTCTTTGAATGTTTCAATATCATAAATTAAAGTTTCATCATCATGAGGCACCAGTTCTTGCCATTGATTTTTGTCCAATGAATTTCCTATGGGGGCTTTCATAACTTTAGAATTCAAAGCATTCCAATTGGTTTTAATGATCCAATCACCATTGAAATCTTCAACACTGTATTCATGTTTGGGTTCACGTGGCAAAACAGACACAAATTCTCCTTGCGGATTATCCGCATCAAGGTAAAACATTTCTGTTAAAGTGGTGGCACCTGTATAAATCATGATGTAATCATTAGATCTAGAGGTATAACAAGAAACATAAAAAGTATTGTCTTGCTCTTCATATACCAACACATCATCTTCAGCCGAGGTGCCTAATTCATGTCGATACACTTGATAAGGTAATAAAGTCGTTGGGTGTTTTCTGGTATAGAAAACTGTTTTATTGTCTTTCGCCCAGGCCAGTGAACCTGTGGTGTTAGTGATCACATCAGACAACATTTCACCCGTCTTTAAATTTTTGAAATAAATATCATATTTACGACGACTGACAGTATCTGCAGAGAATGCATACAACATGTGATCATGGCTAACATTTTGACTGTTAGAGGCATAATAAGAATGGCCTTGGGCCAATTCATTCACATCAATCAACAGCTCTTCTGTTGCTTGCATACTCTCTTTTCTGCGTGCATAAATGGGATATTCCTTTCCTTCTGTATATTTTCTGTAGTACCAATATTCACCTAATCTATAGGGTACTGATTCATCATTTTGTACTATGCGACTGACTATTTCATTATATACGTTATCAGTAAAAGACATACTATCTGACATGGTTGCTTGGGTGTAACTGTTTTCAGCATTGAGGTATGCCAAAACATCTGGATCGGTACGTGAATCATCTCGCAGCCAATGGTAATTATCCATTCTCTCCAAGCCATGTTGGGTAAATATATGTGGTCTCTTTTCTGCCACAGGTGGTTTAATCACATTCATCAGATCGTCCTCTTGGGTATTAGCAGGTTCATTGGTACCTTTTTCTTGGTTGGTTTCTAAATCATGATTGGCATCATCTGTTT
>CALDFB010000199.1 GCA_937942365.1 uncultured Marinicella sp.
TATTAATGAGTAGAATTATGAAAATATTTAAATTTATTTACTTACCATTTTTCATGATATTTGCCTCACAGTTACTTGCTGAGCAAATCAGGCTGTCAGGTGATTTTGAACGCTATGACAGTATGGGCTACGATGTTCAGATTGAAGGAGATTTTGCTTTGGTCTCTGCACCTCTTGGAACGGGTGCGACAGTTGACTCTGGTTTGGTTAATTTTTATCAAAAACTGAATAATGACTGGGTTTTAAAAGACACAATTTTTCCTTTAACTGGGTCTGTAGGAGATAGGTTTGGTCACAATATAAGTTTGAATGGTAGTCGCTTAGCTGTTTCAGCAATAGGTAATGATATATTGGTTAATGGTGGTCTTGATAGTATAGGAAATGCAGGTTCGGTCTACATATATGAACTTCATGACGGTGTGTGGCAACAAACTGCTCACATTTTAGGAGAAGAACAAAATGGATTGTTAGGTTTCAATATGTCTTTGGATGAAGACCGTTTAATTATTTCGTCTAGGTTTGAATCGGGAGCTGTTTATGTTTATGACTTGATTGATGGACAGTGGATTGAAACTGCTAAAATAACTGATTTAAGTGACCAGGGAGAGTCAGTATTTGGCGCCTTTGATATAATCTTGGAAGAAGATTTGGCTTTCATTTCAATGCAAATTAATCGTGGTGAAGAAGACATAACCGGTCAAATTAATGTGTACAAAAAAATCAATGAAGAATGGATTAAACAAAATGAAATTACTCCCGTTGAAAATGTAACTAATGATTTTTTTGGTTCTTCATTTGATTATTATTCGGGTCGGTTGGTAATTGGTGTATCAGGTGTGGAAAATGATGAGGGTGCGGTTTATGTATATGAGAGTGATGGATTAAACTGGGTTTTGGGTAGCACCATAAGTTTGCCGGCAAATATTCACGATAGGTTTTTTGGTTACAGTTTAGCCTTATCGGAAGATCAGCTTCTTGTTGGTGCTTTTGATGATGATCTGATCCCGCTGTTAGGTGTTGTACATGTGTTTAATTACATTAATTCTGAATGGGAGTATGTAACACAAATAGTTGCAGAGGATACAACTGCAGATAATCCTGGTTCGGATAATTTTTTTGGTCATTCCATGAGTGTGGATTTTGATCAAGTTTTGATTGGATCTTATACTTTCGACCAATCTAAAGGAGCAGCCTACATTTCAAAAATTGAACCTAATTCACAGCGATTGTCCATCAATGCTGGCTTAAATGGTATTTGGTTTAATCAAGAGACTGCTGGTCAAGGGCTTTTCTTGGATGTTAATGCATCTACCGACTTTTCATTTTTAGGTTGGTTTACCTATGACACAGCGTTTTCTGGTGATGACGAAATAGGGCAAATTGGCGCTGATGGGCAAAGGTGGCTGGTGGGTACAGGTGACATCGATCAAAGTAACTCGTCGATTCAATACAACTTATATTATGCCTATGACGGTTTGTTCGATGACCCCAGAGCGGTTCAGTTAAGCAGCTTAGAAACATACGGTAGTTTGACGATGGAGTTTCAAAGTTGTTTAACTGCATTGGTCAGTTATGAGTTATTTGAGTCAAATATTTCAGGCAGCTATCCAGTGAGTCGACCAGTGGCAGGGAGTGGTACTTTATGTGAAGATTTAGACCCTGCTAATTCTGGCAGCACACAGTTAGATAATGAGTTTGATTACAGCTTAAATGGCCTTTGGTTTAACCCAGAAACCTCAGGCCAAGGAATTTTTATTGATAAATTCAAAGGTGTTGAAGCTGCTTTTATGGGATGGTTTACCTTTGATAGCATACTTCCCACCAATTCTGTCATGAGTGATGTCGGTGCCATTGGTCAGCGCTGGCTTGTGGGTCAGGGAAGCGTTGATGCAACCAACCCAAATGTACTCAATTACCAATTGTATTACACTTATGGTGGTTTGTTTGATGACCCAGTTGATGTGACTGTGGTTGAACCTGGCAGCTATGGTGATCTGAGGATAGAATTTACCGATTGTGCCAATGCCACGGTTCAGTACAGCATCAGTGCCGAAGGACTGTCTGGTTCATACCCAATGGTTCGAGGTGTGCCTAATGGGTGTGATTCTGGTGCTGAGTGATTAGGAGTCAGACAAGTCCGGTTAAAGAAATAATACACCGGGCTTGGATAGACAAATAGCATATTTTTTACTTCAAACTGCACAGATTAACTTGGGTGGTTCGGCTATAATAACAAACGTTTGAAAGATAAAAATAACTCACTTGGAAAATTTTGACTATATTGTGGTTGGTGCGGGCTCCGCAGGTTGTGTTTTGGCCAATCGACTGTCTGCTGATGGCAAACATTCAGTGTTGCTGATTGAAGCAGGAACCACTGATTGGAACCCTTTGATTCATATGCCAGCTGGGTTGGCAAAATTAGTGGGGATAAAATCCATCAATTGGTCCTATGAGACTGAACCTGAGCCACAACTTAATAACCGCCAGTTGTATTGGCCCAGAGGTAAGGTTTTGGGAGGCTCTTCATCAATCAATGCCATGTGTTATTGTCGGGGGCATCGCAAAGATTATGATCACTGGGCATCCCAAGGTAATATTGGCTGGGGTAGTGAAGATGTTTTGCCTTATTTTATTAAAAGTGAAAATAACCAGCGTCTGGAAAATGAATTTCATCAATCAGGTGGTTTATTGTCGGTTACCGATCATAAGTACACCAATCCATTGAGTGAAGTTTTTATCGATGCAGCTGAGCAAGTCGGCTACGATCGCACAGATGATTTCAATGGCCTGCACCAGCGAGGGTTTGGCTATTACCAAGTCACCATAAAAGATGGACAACGACATTCTACAGCTGAAGCTTTTTTGAAGCCTGCCAAAAGCAGAAGTAATTTAACGGTATGGACCAAAACCCTGGCTGAAAAAATCATCTTGCAAGATAAAAAAGCAACTGGCTTATGGGTTAAGAGAAAAGGTAAATCATTGCAACTGAATGCCAATAAAGAAGTGATTCTTTCAGGAGGGGCGATCAACTCTCCACAATTATTGATGTTATCAGGTATAGGTGTTGCTGAAGAATTGGCTGAACATGGGATCGAGTGTAAGCATAATCTTCCAGGGGTGGGGAAAAATTTACAGGATCATTTGGATGTTTGTTTGGTGCAGCGATGTAAGCAGAAAATCACCTATGATACGGCCAGTGAATTATTGACCGGGTTGAAGTACTATCTTTTCAAGACAGGCCCTGGTACCTCTAATGTGGCAGAGGCTGGTGGTTTCTGGCAAAGTCCTTTGGTTGATGATGACAGACCCGATTTACAATTTCATTTCGTCCCGGCCATGTTAGATGATCATGGTCGCAATCGACTCAAAGGCAATGGCTATACATTACATATGTGTGTTTTACGACCTGAAAGCCGAGGTGAAATTAAGTTGAATTCAGCTGATGTAGAAGATCATCCTCAGATTCATGCCAATTACCTGGGTGTTGAAAAGGATTTAAAGTTGATGATAGAAGGCTTTAAAATCCAAAGGAAAATTTTTGCCTCAAGTGCATTCGATGCATATAGAGATGCAGAGATCTTTCCTGGTGAACAAACCCAAACTGATGAAGAAATCATTGAGTTTATTCGTAACAAGGCGGAATCGATTTATCATCCCATAGGCACCTGTAAAATGGGAGTTGATGATATGGCAGTGGTTGATAATCAACTCAAGGTACATGGAATTGAAGGCCTTCGAGTGGTAGATGCTTCAGCCATGCCAACTTTGGTTTCAGGTAATACCAATGCGCCGACCATCATGATGGCTGAAAAAATCAGTGATGACATACTTAATGAGGTCTCTTAATACCCAATGACTGAATGTTGAATCTTGTGGTTAAAAGACTGTTGTGGGGTATTCCTGTCCTGTGGTTGGTTTTAACTTTAACATTTTTCTTACTGCGCGCAGCACCGGGGGGGCCATTCGATCAAGAACGTGAGTTACCAGCTGAAGTAGAAAAATTGATTGCCGCAAAGTATCAATTAAACCAGCCTATAGTTCAACAATATGGCCATTACCTCAAATCGGTGATTCAAGGTGATTTAGGTCCTTCATTTCAATATGTAGATTATTCAATCAATGAACTCATTACATTGGGTCTACCTGTTTCTTTGAAACTGGGTTTTTATGCGCTGTTGCTGGCATTGTTGTTAGGTATTGGGCTTGGCATGGTGGCTGCACTGTACGCCAATAAGTGGCCTGATTCAGTGGCCATGATTACTGCAGTGATTGGTATCAGTACCCCTAATTTTGTGATTGCACCTATGTTGATCATGTGGCTGGCGGTCAATTGGCAGTGGTTGCCAGTGGGAGGTTGGTCAGGTGGGCACTGGAGTTATTTGGTGTTGCCAGTTATCACCCTGAGTTTGCCTTATATTGCAGCCATTGCGCGTTTGGTTCGAGGCAGTTTGCTGGAAATTCTCAATCAGCCATTTATTCGCACTGCAAAGGCCAAAGGTTTGTCTCAGAAAGCAATGATCTTTAAGCATGCATTAAGACCTTCATTACTACCTGTGATCAGTTATTTGGGCCCAGCTGCAGTTGGGTTAATGACTGGTTCGGTGGTGATTGAACAAATATTTGGTATTCCTGGGATGGGGCGATATTTTGTGCAAGGTGCTTTGAACCGCGATTATACTCTGGTGTTAGGAGTGGTGCTGGTCATCGGTTTGATGATGCTGTTGTTTAATTTGTTGGTGGATTTATTGTACCGTTTGATTGATCCGAGAATTGATCAAAATTCACCACTTTCAGTTGGAAATGGTTGAGCCATGAAGTTGAAAATGGGCCTCATCATATTAACCGTAATCGTTACAGTGGTGTTACTAGGGCCTTTGTGGGCTACCTTGGATCCAGAAACCATACATTGGGATGACATGGCGATTGCGCCTGATACTGTTTACTGGTTTGGTACAGATGTCATGGGACGAGATTTATACATCCGCACTTTATTGGGTGGTCAGGTGTCATTGATGGTGGGTTTGCTGGCGACTATAGTCAGTGTATTGATTGGCGTGTTATACGGCATGTTAGCAGGCTATTTTGGTGGTAAAGTTGATGCTGTTATGATGCGGTTAGTCGATGTGTTTTATGCTTTGCCGTTTCTTTTCCTGGTAATCCTTTTGATGGTGTTTTTTGGTCAACAACTGTGGCTGTTATTCGCCGCCATTGGCTGTTATCTGTGGTTGGATATGGCCAGGATAGTGAGGGGCCAAACTTTGATGCTTAAAGAGCAAGGGTTTATTGAGGCCAGTGTTGCGTTGGGCCAACCTAGTAAAAATATACTCTTCAAACATATACTGCCTAATTTAAAAAGTGTGGTGATTGTTTATGCCACATTAATCGTTCCACAGGTGATTATGATTGAATCATTTTTGAGTTTTTTAGGCTTGGGGGTGCAAGAACCCATGACTTCTTGGGGCGCGTTGGTTAATGAGGGTGCAGATAACATGGAACTGGCACCGTGGTCATTGTGGTTTCCTGCTTTATTTTTGTCATTGACACTGGTAGGATTCAACTTGGTGGGGGATGGTCTCAGAGATCGCTGGGACCCTTCAAATAAAACATAAATGGTGAATGCGTGATGTCAGATGAATAAAGCAAATCAACAACCTTTGTTGCGCATTCAAGACCTGTCGGTGTCATTTAATTCGGCAGATGCTCAAGTACAAGCGGTCAATCGGTTAAGTTTTGATATCAACCCCGGGCAAACTTTGGGTTTGGTGGGTGAAAGTGGTTCTGGAAAATCAGTCACTGCTTTATCTATTTTGGGCTTGATTCCTCAACCTCCAGGAAAAATTACCCAAGGTCGCATCGAGTTTGCAGGGAATGACTTGTTGTCTATGACCGAAAAACAATTGCAAAAGATTCGCGGTAATGACATTTCTATGGTCTTTCAAGAGCCGATGACATCTTTGAACCCGGTTTTTAGAGTGGGATTTCAAATCGCTGAAGTTTTGCGCTTGCACAAAAAGCTGTCTAAAAAACAAGCCTGGCAAAAAACGGTAGAATTGATGGATTGGGTGGGCATCCCAGAGCCGCAAAGGCGTTGCAAAGCCTATCCTCATGAATTATCTGGCGGACAGAAACAGCGGGTGATGATTGCAATGGCGATAGCTTGTGAGCCTAAACTTTTGATCTGCGATGAGCCAACCACCGCTTTGGATGTGACCATTCAAAAACAAGTTTTAGAATTGTTACAGCAGTTACAAAAAGACACAGGCATGAGTATGCTTTTTATCACCCATGATTTGGGTGTGATTGCTGATTTGGCGGATGAGGTGGTGGTCATGTATCGCAGTCAAAAAGTAGAACAAGCCACCACATCAGATATTTTTACTCATGCCAAACACCCTTACAGTAAAGGCTTATTGGCTTGTCGCCCCCAATTACATGGTAACCCTCGCAGGTTATTAACTGTGTCAGATTTCATGGACACAGATGGTAAAGAGTTAACACCCACAACAAAACAACGCCAACCACAAATCAAAGCAGATAAGTCATCAGCTGATACCTTACTCTCAGTTGAAAACTTAAAAACATATTTCCCGATTAAATCAGGTTTGTTCAGTCGGGTTAAATCTCATGTAAAAGCGGTTGATGGTGTGAGTTTTACAGTTCGAAAAGGTGAAACTTTGGGGCTGGTAGGGGAGTCAGGTTGTGGTAAAACCACATTAGGTCGAACCTTGTTACGTTTACAACAAGCAACCAGTGGCGCTGTACATTATGATGGTATTGATGTGTTTGCCCAAAGCAGTCAACAGATGCGCGAGCTTAGATCACGCATGCAAATCATTTTTCAGGATCCGTATGCCTCACTGAACCCAAGAATGACGGTGGGACAAACCCTGATGGAACCGTTGAATATACACCAATCACAAATCAGTAAAGCCATGCGATGGCAAAGAGCGGTGGAATTGATCCAACAAGTTGGTCTAAACCCAGATCAATTGAATCGTTATCCACATGAGTTTTCCGGAGGCCAACGGCAGCGGATCTCGATAGCGCGAGCCTTGGCAGTAGAACCAGAGTTCATTGTGTGTGATGAATCGGTATCAGCCTTGGATGTCTCAGTGCAAGCGCAAGTATTGAACCTGCTACTTGATTTACAAGAGCAGCGTGATTTAACTTATATATTTATTTCACATGACCTATCGGTGGTTAATTTCATAGCTGACCGGGTGGGTGTGATGAATGAAGGCAAAATTGTCGAAATGAATTCCGCTGAAGAAATTTACAGCAACCCACAGAATCCTTACACTCAAAAACTACTTGAAGCGATTCCTCAGGGTGTGCCAAAAATAAGCTAAAGATGAAACTAATCCAACCTGATGCCAGTTTTAAGAGGAGTTATTTGTCTTATATGAGTGAGCTGGGGACCGAAGAAAGATATCCCTTTCCTTTGGATTTCGACCACAGTGACTTCAACGCCATGCTTAAAAAAATCAATGACTTTGAGCAAGGTATTCACTTGCCTGAAGGGTATGTGCCCAGCTCAACCTATTGGTTGGTGCAGGGTGATGATCTGATCGGTGTTTCGAATCTGCGCCACCATTTAAATGACCAATTGTTAAAAGCTGGCGGTCACATTGGTTTAGGCATTCGCCCGAGTTATCGAGGTCAAGGTTTGAGCATTAAACTGCTAAACCTGACAATAGCCCAAGCTTCAGAGCAGGGGATTAAACAAGTTCATATCCATTGTTATGCTGAAAATAAAGCATCTGCCCATATGATTTTGGCTTGTGGTGGGGTTTTGGAATCGGTTGTTGAAGACGGTGAGCATATTGTCAATAGGTATGTTATTGAGTTGGATGATTAAGTGTTTTACTTTTATCACAGTATTTCTAAGGGTATGATAGAGTTGTTGTCATCCTGAATGTGTCGAGGCCAAGAGTAGGTCCCGTAATGACGGAATTGAAGGATCTGGTTGGTCTGGCGTGATAATTTTCAAGGCAAGTGGTTGGTGTTTCGAGATTCTTCGACTCGCCACCGGCTCCCTCAGAATGACGTTATTTTTTGGGATGGCATAGTGAGTTTATGTTTTAGAGAATCAGAAATGCATTACATTTAATTCTTGGCTGTGCTTAATTGTGTTTTGTTAATAAAATAATAATAAAGGTTGTACTGCAGGTGAATTATGGACCTTGATGAATATTATAGTAAAGTCAGTTCAATTATCAGTGTTCCTGAATTAAAGGCTAGTGCTGAAGCAGAACGAATTAGGATAGGGCTTAATAATGAAGAAGATGAAAGTCCCTCTTATTGGGTTTCGGTTGTTCAATCTGAACTTCTTGAGAGTTGGAGGATACATTATCCTTCGGAAATTTCAACGCAGCTGCGAAAACTTTATGAGCAAGGAGCTCAAATGGAATCAAAGGCTCTTAAGGGAACGATCGTTTTAAAAGTTTCTTTGGTCAGTATTGCTATTGGGGTTTTTATAGGTTGGATGTTATAAACCTCAGAAATAAACCTTAATTGAAGAAGGCACCCAAGCCATATAAAATTATAATAATGGAAACAACGCGTAAAAAAAGTTGCCACTTTTTTTTAAAGCATGTTACATTAAGCGCAAATCGCAACAAATAAATAATGAAAAACAACTACCAAAACTTAATTTTAAAACAATATGCATTGGCTGAATCTGTGTCAGTGAATGCTACTGTGGTTGTTCGTCGCCGTCGCCGTTTGAGACAAATGGAGCTCTTTGGCTAGACCTGTGATTTAAAAAAATAATTTTAAAAAACCCGGCCAAAGAGCCGGGTTTTTTTATGCCCGGTTCAATGGTCTCATTAACTGAATGAGAAGAACCATGATAAAACACTTTTTGAGCACTGAGGACTGGAGTCAACAAGATCTTAACCAAATCTTGAACGAAGCTGGTTACCTGAAAGAACACCCTATACAAAATAACTTGGCAGGTAAATCCATCGCCTTGTTGTTTCTGAACCCTTCTATGCGCACCCGCACATCATTCGAGTTAGGAATGCAACAGTTGGGTGGAACAGCGATCGTTTTACAGCCAGGGCAAGATGCTTGGGGTATTGAGTTTGAATCGGATGTAGTGATGGATGGTAATGCAGAAGAACACATCAAGGAAGTGGCGGGCGTGCTTTCGTCTTATGTAGACATGATTGCCATACGTGCTTTCCCAGCATTTCAGGACTGGCAAGTTGATCGTTTGGATCACAAAATAACAGGACTGGCCAAACATGCTTCAGTGCCAGTAATCAATATGGAGACGATTATTCATCCATGCCAGGAGTTGGCTTTGATGATGACCATTAAAAATCATCTGAAAACAGTCAAGCGTAAAAAGTTTGTGCTGACTTGGACTTATCACCCTAAACCTTTGAATACTGCGGTGGCTAACTCTGGTCTGTTAATCAGCAGTAAATTTGGTATGGATGTGACTTTGTTGTGCCCCAATAAGCATTACTTACTCGATAGCCATTACCTAGATACGGCTCAAGCACAATGCCAAGCTAATGGTGCCAATTTTGAAATCTCACATGACTTTGAAACAGCTTATGCAGATGCTGATTTTGTTTATGCCAAAAGCTGGGGCGCTTTGCCATTTTATGGTGATCCAAAAGCTGAGTTTGAACAACGAAAACAATTCAAGCATTTTAGGGTGGATGGCGCAAAAATGGCGCTGACCAATCAAGCCAAATTCAGCCACTGTCTGCCTTTGCGCAGAAACATCAAAGCCTCTGATGAAGTCATGGATGCTGATTACTGTGTCGCCTTAGAAGAAGCTGAAAATCGCTTACATGTACAAAAAGCGATGATGCTTAACTTAATGAATCAACCAATCAACATGTAATTATTTTGGAGTAAACCATGAAAAATAAAACAATTGTACTGGCATTTTCTGGTGGTTTAGACACCAGTTATTGCCTCCATTATCTGGTCCAACAAGGTCATGTAGTCCACACTGTATTTGTGAATTCAGGTGGTGTTTCTGATTTTGAAATTAAAGCCATTAATGACCGAGCTTTGACATTAGGATCGCACCAGCATCACACCATCAATGCCCAACAAGCAATATGGGATGAGTTTGTGAAGCCATTGATTTGGTCAAAAGCTAAAATGCGTGAAGAGTACCCCTTATTGTGCTCAGATCGTTATGTGGTTGTAAAGTTGTGTTTACAGCTGTGTGATGAGTTGAACACGCCGTATTTTGCACACGGCTGTACTGCCATGGGTAATGATCAATTTCGCTTTGATCAAACCGTTCACTCTTTGGGCCATTATGAGATCATTGCCCCTATTCGTGATTTACAAGCAGAGATAACAGGTAACATTCGCGATCATGAGCTTGCAGTGCTGAAGCAAGCAGGTTTTGCCATGTCAGGTCAACATGAAAAATATTCAATCAATGAAAATATGTTGGGAGTCACCATTTCGGGCAGTGAAATAGATGCGTTTCAAGCACCAACAGATGACAGCTTGTGTTGGGTCAAACCCAGGAAAGCGTGGCCAACAAAGCCGCTGGCATTACAATTGGGATTCACGACCGGTGTTGCCACTCACTTAAATGGTGAAGTGATTACCGGACCTGAATTATTGCAAGTATTAAACCAACAGTTGGCTGCATATGGCGTTGGCAGACACATTTACACGGGGGATGTCAGCATTGGTTTAAAGGGACGAATAGTATTTGAGTGTCCTGGTATTGAGGGATTGATGCAAGCCCATAAAGCTTTGGAGGATTTGGTTAACTCTAAATTACAAAACCAATTCAGGTCACAAATAGCAGAGCGCTGGGCTGAGCTGGTGTATCAAGGTTTCTTTTATGAGCCACATAAAGATGACATCGAAGCTTATTTGGCGAGTTCACAATCTCATGTAACTGGAACAGTCAAACTCGAATCCCAAGGTGGTGTATTGCTGGCAACTGCGGTTGAATCGCCATTTATCGTGCAAGATTCACAGTCTATTTATGCCCAATCGGCAACTTGGACGCCAGAAGAGGCGTTGGGATATATCAAACTGACTGGTCAAAGTGCGACCTTGGTCAATCAAGTCAGGAGGGCATCATGAGTCAAGCCATGCCCATGCAATCACAATCCCAATTAAGTTCAGATGCGTTCATCTCAGAATCCATTAAAAAGCACCTGTCTTATTTAATCAGACAGGATACTTGTAATCCGCCCAGAGATATTAAATTCAATGATCCTATATTTGTTGGGCTTGAAGTATTTTTTAAAGCCCAGAATTTTACCGTTACTATGGCTGACTTTGGTGAGGGGCATGTGGCTTTCTATGCAGTGAAGGGCAAGCCTTCTGTGTTGTTTAATGTGCATTTAGATACAGTCCCGGTAACCGAAGGTTGGCAGTTTGATCCATTTGCTTTAACAGAAAATCAAGGTCGTTATTATGGCCGAGGTACTTGTGACATCAAAGGGGGCGCCGCTTGTCTAATGGCTTTGGCTGAATCAATTGATCAAGACATGGCGGTGCTATTCACCACCGATGAAGAGGGCACTCATAACTGTTGTATCAAGCATTTCATCGAAGGTCATGACCTGAGTGTTTATCAACAAGTGATCGTGGCGGAGCCCACTCAATGTTTGGCAATCACAGAACACAGGGGGTATGTTTCTGCTCATGGTCATTTTTCGGGATCAAGCGGGCATTCATCTTCCATACAAGCACATGAAGGTAATGCAGTGCATCAAGCCAACCAGTGGTTAACTCATGCGTTACAAACAGCTGAAACACAGCAAAGCAAAATCAATCCAACAGGAGCTTGTTTTAATGTGGGTTATATCAAAGGAGGTGAAAAAAATAACATGATTGCAGAAGACTGTCAGCTGGGTTTCAGTATCCGGGTTCCTGCCGGTTCGTCATCTGCTTTAATTTACCAGTCATTCATTGATGGTTATGAAGCGCAAGCTCAATGGCATTGCTCATTATTAGCCCCCGCATTACCTGAACAACTTTCAGGAAATGAGCAGGCCAATTCCTTTTGTCAGCAACATAACTTGCAGCAAGGTGAGGCCGTTGATTTCTGGACAGAGGCATCATTATTCAGCCAAGCAGGCATGCCAGCTTTGGTATTGGGGCCTGGTGACATTGCGCAAGCGCATACAGTGGATGAGTGGGTGGCCATAGATCAGTTGTTAATGTGCTATCGAATATACCAAGGAATACTGTCATGAATATTGAGTCAATCAACCAAAAAGTCATTCAAGGCGCATTGAATCAACTGACCAACAGTCAAGAAGCCAGGCACTACTTGAGTAGGTATCAAAACCATGGTGAGAAAAATTTTGCCGTGATTAAGGTGGGTGGTGGGACCCTGGCTGATGAGCCAGAAGTCTTGGCAGAGTCGTTGGCTCTTTTAACCCATTTGGGTTTGAAACCGATTGTTATACATGGAGCTGGAGTTCAGTTAGATCAAGGGCTGGCAGCTGCTGGTATTAAAACCATTAAGAAAGCTGGTTTAAGGGTCACTGATGAAGCCTGTATGAAAGTGGCCAGACCCATCATGTATGACCTCAATCAAAAATTCGTTCATGCACTGGAAAAACAGGGGGTCAGGGCGACTGGTTTCGTCCATGGTATTTTTGAATGTGAATATTTAGATCATGCGAAGTACGGCTTGGTTGGTGAAGTGGAAAAAATACACCTTTCGCCGATCAGACAAACTTTAGAAGCAGGAGCCATCCCAGTATTAAGTTGTTTGGGCGAAACCTCCAGTGGTCAAGTGGTTAACATCAATGCGGATACGGCAACCCGAGAGCTGGTGTGGCAAATTAATCCGCGCAAGATCATATTCGTTACGCCTACTGGTGGTATTTTAAATGCTCAAAATGAAATCATTTCTGCGATTCAATTGAACAATGACTATGTCAAAATGAATCAACAATCCTGGCTTCATTCTGGAATGAAGTTAAAGTTACAACAGATCAAAGAGATGTTGGCTCCTATGAATGTGAGTCATTCGGTTTCTATCACTTCGGCTCAAAACTTGGCCCGTGAATTGTTCACTCATAAAGGGGCTGGTACCTTCATTAATATGGGTGAGGAAATTTCAGAAAGTGAAGTCTTGAACAAGTCGCTGGAACAGCATTTAAGGACTGTTTTCCAAAATGCTTTTGACAGAACTTTCAAACCTCGTTTTCTGGCTGGATTAGAAGTTGAAAAGGTGTATTGGGCTGCTTCAGGTCGAGCAGCTGCTTTGGTAACCAAAGGTTTCAGAGGTTGCGCCTACTTACATAAATTTGCAGTCACTAAGGCGGCTCAAGGTGAGGGTTTAGCTGCTAATCTATGGCAACAAATCAAAGCCAATCATCCGCAGTTATACTGGCGCTCACGGGTTAATAACGACATCAATGGTTGGTATTTCAAACAATCAGATGCTTCAATTAAATCAGACCAAGGTGATTGGGTGGGGTTTTCTTGTGGCTTATACCCAGCTGAATCATTGAGTTGTTTACAGCAAGCTTTCATGACCGATTCAGGTTGGCAAGATTTGTCAGTGCATGAGATAACTGAAGAAGCTGTTAATGAGGAGGTCCAGCATGCCTGATCTAATCACCGCAGCCATCTTAGGTGCCAGAGGTTATGTGGGTGTTGAGTTAATCCAATTATTAGATTCACACCCGCATATTAATTTAAAAGCCGTGTTCTCAAGGTCCTATGCAGGGCAGCAAGTGCAACAAGTGGTGAAGGGATTCTCAAATGCTGAAATAACCTATCAATCAGGTGATTTCAATACCTTGTCATCAATGTCACTGGATGTGTTGTTTTTGGCTCTGCCTGATGGTATTGCAAAACAACACGATTCACTCTGGCAAAAGATGTCAAAAAATACCGTGATCATTGACCTCAGTGCAGATTATCGATTTGATGACTCGTGGGTTTATGGTCAGCCTGAAACGTATGCGGAACAGATCAAACAAGCCAGGTTGATCGCCAATCCCGGTTGTTACGCCACTGGTATACAAATGGGCCTGCGACCCTTGTTACCTTATTTGCAATGTCCAGAGCAAGAGGTGCCGACTGCTTTTGGTGTATCGGGTTACAGCGGTGCTGGAACATCGCCCTCAGATAAAAATAATGCCGAGCGGTTGGCCGATAATATTCTGGCCTATAAACCAACTGGTCACACCCATGAAAAAGAAGTCAGTCATGTATTGGGGCATGCCGTTCGTTTTATGCCACATGTGGCAGCGCATTTCAGAGGCATACATCTAACTTTGTCGGGTAAGTTGAATGTGCCATTGAGTGCGGGTGAATTAAAAGAACTGTTCAATCATTTCTACCAAGACATGCCACTCATTAAGGTCCAGCAAAATCCCGCTGAAATTCAACAAGTTGAAAATAAGCACGAACTCATCATTGGTGGATTTGGATGTTCAACAACTGAGCCTGGTCACTTCGTACTTAATGTGGCTTTAGATAATTTACTAAAAGGCGCCGCAACACAGGCCATACAAAACATGAATTTGGCATGCGCCAAAACACATGGAACTCAACTGTTAACAGGAATCAACCATGAGTGAAATAATAAAGAATGAAATACCCAAAGTTTTATGGCATGCCTATGGCACGGATCAATTGGCAACTGGTGTGATGGCTTATATGGCTGGTAATGACGTGGTGTTAGATCGAGAATTATTTGTATATGACATCAAAGGTACCCAGGCGCATTTGTTGGGCTTGTGCAAAATAAACATGATTTCTGATAAAGAGCTGCTGCAGTTCAATGTGGTTTTGGATGAACTGGCTCGCTTATATAAAAATGATCAGTTTCATTTAGATGATCGTTTCGAAGACGGTCATTCAGCCATTGAGTTTTACTTGACTGAGAAACTGGGAGATTTGGGTAAAAAAGCCCATACAGGACGATCCAGAAATGATCAGGTTTTGACTTGTCTCAGATTGTATATGTTGGATCAAATGACCACGGTAAAAGCGCATGCCATTGAAACCATTGATGTCTTGTTGGAAATGGCAGAATCTCATCAACAAACCATGATGCCAGGTTATACCCACTTACAGCGCGCCATGCCGACAACTGTGGCGGTTTGGTTGTTGGGTTTTGTCGAAAGTTTATTGGATGATGTTGAACATTTAAATGGGGTCATGAAGTTATTAGACGCCTCGCCATTGGGCACAGCTGCGGGTTTTGGTGTGCCGTTACCATTAGCCAGGTATGAAACTGCTGAGGTCATGGGGTTTTCAAGGGTGCAAATTAATCCGGTCAGTGCACAAAACTCCCGTGGAAAATATGAATTGATGTGCTTACAATCGTTGTCATACTTGTTATTGGATGTGCGCCGTTTTGCTTGGGATTTAAGTTTATTTATGACCAGTGAGTTTGATTTTATTCAAATGGCTTGCAGTCACACCACAGGCTCATCAATCATGCCCAATAAAAACAATCCTGATGTGGTTGAATTGATGCGTGCCAGTTTATCAGTGGTTGATGGCGCTGCGCATCAAATCCAGTCTTTATTGTCGCTACCTAGCGGCTATCAGCGAGATTTACAATTAAGCAAAGAGCCACTGCTTAAAGGCATCAAAATGACTCAATCTACTTTGGCTTTATTGCCAGATTTGCTCAAGGTATTAACTTTCAAAGCGAATAATATGCACAAAGCTGTCACCCCAGAAATGATGGCTACAGATCAGGCATTGCATAAAGTAAAACAAGGCCAATCATTTCGCGATGCTTACTTGGATTCAAAGCAGGATGAGGATTTAATCATCAGTGCAGAACAATCTATTGCTGATCGTGTTTCATTGGGCGGTGCTGCGAATTTGGGTTTAGGCTTATTGAGAGAGCGGGTGGCTTCATTGTGAATTTGAGGTTAACTTTTTCCTCGTTCCCATGCTCCGGCGTGGTAATGCACATATTAAGAACAATCAGATTGTTTTTGGTTTAGAGACTGTCTTTATATTGTATGGAAGACGTCTGAAAACTTAAGCCTCAAATAACCCTATGCATTACCACGCAGAGCGTGGGAACGAGACTAAGAATTACTTCAATGAGAGAAATCAATGGCATATTGTAAAAATAATATAAGTTGAGTGAACTAAAAAATGCAAATATGACGATATTGAGAGTTGCTGCACTTATAATAAATTGTTAAACAATAAAGGAAAAATATATGAAGCTACAGGATTTCATTAAAACAGCCCTCACAGAAATAGTTGTCGGTGTAGGCAGGGCCAGTGAATTAGCCGGAGAACATGGAGGAAAAGTTGGATCAATGGAGCTTTCGGGTTACGTTAAAGACAATAAGGTCATGACGGATGGAACTGGTATGCCAGTAACGACAGTAGAGTTTGATACTGCTTTAGCGGAGGCAAGTAGCAAGGATACAAAAGGAGGTATTGGGGTTTATTTGGGGGCAGTTGGCTTAGGATCCCAGGGTGCCTCACATGGCGAAGAGTCTACTCACTCACGTATTAAATTTACTGTCCCAATCGTGCTCCCTGATGCGAAAGGCTAACAGGTCTATGCACTTGGAAGTCAAAAGCGTCGTTGCTTTCTCTCGTTCCCATGCTCCGGCGTGGTAATGCATAGAGGGTGCTTGGAGTTTAGTTTTTCAGAGGTGTCTCATAAGTATTTGGTTGTTATTCTGACTTTGTTTTGGTATGCATTAGCGTACAAGCGAAATTGGCATTAATTATACTGTTTATCAATGAACCTACGGCCAAGCCTTAATACGAGGGTAGTTACTTGGGTTTCAACCTAGGTAGATTGCGTGCGCTGATGGAGATTCGTTCGTCTCACGGCCTATGACATTTAATCACCGCTTCTTGATTGGGTCAAGCCGCAATGATTCAATTACCTGCCCTTCCGGCTTGCTCAGAATGACTTTTCTATCAGGTTTTCAACTCAGTTCTCACCTCAATCTTGTTGTGAAGTGTCCGATGTACTGGACATTTATCTGCAATGATTAATAATTTTTCAATCTGTTCCTCAGTTACTGACCTTTAAATTCAATGCTGCGATGAATCACATCAACTTTGGGGTTCTGGTCATCACAAGCCTGACAGTCCTCGCCATGTTCTCTGTCATGGGATAAGTTAACAATGACATTCTCCATGGGAATTTTCTTGAGATTGGCATACATCCTTAAGGTCATCACAGTGCAGCTTCCCAATCCAGCCAATAGATGCTGGTAGGGATCTGGGCCTGTATCGCTGCCACCTACTTTTTGGGGTTCATCGGCGATCCATTGGTGTGAGGGTGTTTATCACTTGTTCCCAAGCTCCAGCTTGGTAATACATAGAAATTTCAAAACATAACTTCGATCCAGAAAGAATTCACACTTTACTCAATCCTTGTCATTCATTCAGAATGAGAATTTTATAGGGTTTTCAGTTCTGTCCTCACTACAATCTTATTATGCAGTGTCCGATGCACAGGGCATTTATCGGCGATCACCAACAGTTTTTCTATTTGTTCTGGGGTTAAATCGCCAATGAATTCAATGCTGCGATGAATGACATCGACTTTGGGGTGATCTTCATCACATGCCTGACAGTCCGCGCCATGTTCGCGGTCATGGGATAGGTTGACAATGACATTGTCCATGGGGATTTTTTTGTGGTTGGCATACATTCTTAAGGTCATCACAGTACAGGTTCCCAATCCGGCCAATAGATGCTGGTAAGGGTCAGGGCCTGTATTACTGCCACCTACTTTCAGAGGTTCATCGGCGACCCATTGGTGTGAGGGTGTTTGAACATCGCATTGAAATACATGGTCGATTTCAGTGACTCGAACTTGCCCTTGAGGCACAAATATTCGTTTTACCTGTTTCGATTGTTTCACTTCAATGAACTTCTCTGACCAAGTAGCAATGACTTTGGCTGCGTATTCGGCATCTTTTTTTTGGCTCAATAAATGATTGGCATGATCCAAGCTCACAAAACTTTTAGGGTGTTTGGCCGCCACGTAGATTTTTTCAGCTTCATGGATTGAAACAGTGTCATCAACAGGTGAATGCATAACCAATAACGCTTTATTTAATTCATTGATGTGATGAGTACCTTGATTCTCTAAATCATCGATGAATTGTTTTTTAATTTTGAACGTCCTACCTGCTAATTTAACTTGGGCTTCACCTTGTTGATCTATGGTATTAAGGTCATAGTGAAACAGATGTTTTACATGTGATGCGTCAGCGGGCGCAGCGATGGTTACAACTGCCTTGGCTTGTGGGATTTGTGCCGCCGCTTTAAGCACTGCAGCTCCGCCTAAAGAATGTCCAATGAGTACCTCAGGTGCTTGGTGTTCAGTGGTTAAAAATTGCGCTGCTGCGACCAAGTCCTCTACATTGGAACTGAAATTGGTGTTAGCAAAATCACCATCAGAATTGCCTAAACCGGTAAAGTCAAAGCGAAACACAGCGAATCCGAGTTTAACCAGTGCTTTACTGATATGAGATGCCGCAATAAAATCTTTACCACAAGTAAAGCAATGAGCAAATAAAACCATGCCTTTACTGTTTTGTTCCTGCTGTTCTAGTAAACCAGCCAGTTGACCTTGGCTTCCGGGAAAGTTGATTTTTATTTTCTGAGTCATTTTAGTCTTTGTGGCTGGATTTATTTAGGATGTTCGTAACAGACCAAATGGTTGTTTTTAGCTTACATATTATATCACTGCGTTAATATTAACCCGTAAGAGAACTTTGCTGAGTTAAAATACATTGTTTTGGGTGATATAAATGGTTAAGCATGAAAGCTTGAATGTCTATGGTGAAACTTTAGAGCCCTGCAGTGAGGACCCAATGACTGGATTTTTCAGGGATGGCTGCTGTAATACGGCACAAGAAGACCTCGGTATGCATACTGTTTGTGTACAATTAACTGACGATTTTTTAGAATTTTCAAAGCGCATGGGCAACGATCTAATCACTCCTAGGCCTGAGTTTAACTTTCCAGGGTTGCGAGCGGGAAGTCGATGGTGTTTGTGTGCCACCCGATGGTTACAAGCTTATAAAGCTGGCGTGGCTCCGCAGGTTCATTTGCGCAGTACACATTTTCGAACGTTGGAAGTGGTGGACATTAAGTTACTTAAAGTCCATGCGCTAGATTTACAATAAAGAGTTAATTGTTCGTATTTTGTTTTTGTTGAGACGTGTGAAGAGAATGGATGCTGATAATGAGTAAGGCGGTCCAAATACCTGTAAAGGCCACTCGATGTCCAAATGTGAATTCTTCATTAAAGAATAAAACTGCTATTAAAAAACTGATGGTTGGTGCGATGTATTGTAAGAAGCCGATCAAAGTCAGTGTCAGTCTCTTGGCTGCATAGTTAAACCCTATCAACGGTAAAATAGTAACTAAGCCTGAAAGCAGTAAGAGTGTATGAGTTTGAGTATGGGTTGAATTTTCATTGGCGGGTGATAGGCTTAAAAATATAATGGCTGGTAGCATCAACAAAACTGTTTCCCAAAATAACCCAACCAATGGCCTCACATCTAATTGTTTTCTGACCAAGCCATACAAGCCAAATGTCACAGCCAGCGCGAGTGCAATCCAAGGTGGTTCACCAATATAAACCCCCAAATAGGTAGTGGCAGATGCGGCAATCAATAATGCGATTATTTGAACTTTTTTCAGTCTTTCGTTTAAAAATAATAAGCCGAAAAGAATATTGACCAAAGGATTGATGAAATAACCCAGAGAAGTAGCCAATATTTGTCCATCATTGACCGCCCAAACAAAAATCAGCCAATTGCTGATGACCAATGAGCCACTGATTAAAAGAATGAATAATTGTTTTTTAGTCACCTTAAGTGTGCTTATGAGTGACTTTCGTTCTCTGATGGCCAGAAATGCCAATATAAAAAAAGCGGCCCATACGATGCGGTGGGCTATAATGTTAAGTGCAGGAACATGTTGAAGCAGTTTGAAATAAAGGGGTGCGAAACCCCAAAAGACAAAGCAAAACAAGCCGGCATTAAAACCTTTGCTGTGTTCAGAAATTGGCATGGTTGTATTGTAGTCTTAATTTGATTAATGTGTAGAAACAGAATGATTTATTTCTATGAGACCTCTGCATAAGTCTGGGTCTTTGAAAAAAAGAGTTGAAAAGCTAAAGTTCAAGGCAGAAAATGCGAGTAATAGCTGGCTATTGATTAGTTTTCTAACGCAGAAATTTAGATTTTCAAACTTTTTTAGATGATTCATGACTTATGCAGAGGTCTCTCTATATAATCAAATATTAAAAAATTTGGGTGAATCATGAAAATTTGTACTTTAGTTATTTTAATTTTGGCAGCGGGATTGGTTAATTCCCATGGTTCTGAAAAACATCAGCCCATCAATCAATCAATTGAAATTACAACCGGAGAAGTGACCTATTTAGGCAATACCGGATTAATGGTTAGTCACGGCGATGAACAAATCATGTTCGACCCATTTTTTCATAACCATTACAATAATTATCAATTGGTGCCAGCAGATATCCGAACAGCCATTTTTGACAATGAAACACCTTATGAGTCGATAGAAATGATACTGATCAGCCATGCTCATGGCGATCATTTTGATGCCAATGATTTAGTTAAGTATCTGAAATTGAACCCCAAAACCAAGTTGATAGCGCCTACACAAGCGGTAGATCAACTTAAAAAACATGATGGTTTTGTTGGCATAGAGAAGCAAATACATGGCATTAATTTGATTTATGGAGACCAGCCGGTTGAAGTGGAATTGGGTGAAATAAAAGTAGAGATAGTTCGCATTCCACACGCGGGCTGGCCAGGCAGGGCTGATGTATCTAATTTGGTGTACCGTGTTACCTTGAATGATGAATTAACAGTGATGCATATGGGCGATGCGGATCCTGATGATATACACTTTAAGCCATGGGCCAATTATTGGGAAAAACGTGTGACTGATAATGCTTTTCCACCTTATTGGTTTTTAACCAGTGAATCTGGCAAGCAGATATTATCTGATCGCATCAATGCCAAGCGCCATACAGGTGTTCATGTTCCGGTTAAGGTGCCTGATGAATTAAAAAACAGTGGTGGAGAGTTTTTCTCTCAGCCAGGTAAAGTCCTTAAAGTGGGCAGGTCTAAGTGACGAGCATTTAAAATTAATTCTGAATTAAAAGTCATGAAAAAAATATTGATCATTATCAGTTTATACTTCACTCATTCAAGCTGGGCGCAAATGCCTGAAATCCTGTCTTTAAAAGACCAGGCTAAAGTGATTGACCAACTGCTTGAAGAAAAGATAAAGACTGTATTGCCTCAATTGATGCGTGATAACGGCATAGATATGTGGGTTATTGTGGCTCGGGAGTATAATGAAGATCCGGTGATTCGCACTTTGTTGCCCGCCACTTGGCATGCGGCTCGGCGCCGCACAGTATTGCTTATGTTTGATCAAGGTTTTGATGCATCAGGAAACGATTTGGGCGTAGAGACCATGGCAGTGGCCCGGTACGATGTGGGGAAAATTTTTAAAAAATCTTGGGATAAAGACAAACAGCCAGACCAATGGGCACGATTGGCGGAAATTATTGAAGCAAGAAACCCAAAAGTAATTGGGCTTAACTATTCTGCACATTTTGGCCAAGCCGATGGGTTGACACATGCAGAGTACCAAGGGTTCATGAAGTCTATCCCAAGAGCTGCTCAAAATAAAGTGGTCAGTGCTGAGATGTTGGCCATCAATTGGTTGGAAACACGAACGCCATCAGAGATGGCAATTTATCCTCAGATTGTGCATATAGCACATGATATCCTGTCTTTGGGTTTGTCAGAAGTGGCGATTCAACCGGGAGTGACCTCAACTGAGGAATTGGTCTGGTGGTACCGCGAACAAATCAAGTCATTGAAGCTCGATACTTGGTTTCACCCTTCTGTTTCGATTCAAAGGGCAGATAAAGAACAGTTTGATCATTTGCGAACCTTTGATAAAAGGCCTGCGGCTAACATCATTCAGCCTGGAGATTTAGTTCACGTTGACTTGGGTATTACTTACTTACGCCTTAATACAGATACCCAGCAACATGCCTATGTTTTGCGAGTAGGAGAGCATCAAGCGCCGACCTATTTACAGCAAGCATTAAAAAATGCCAACCGGCTACAAGATATTTTTACTGCCCATTTTAAAGTAGGTAGAACCGGGAATGATGTCTTGTCTGCATCAAGAAAACAAGCCATTAGAGAAGGGCTCAAGCCAGCCATTTATACCCACCCTATAGGCTATTATGGACATGGTGCTGGAACCACACTAGGAATGTGGGATTCACAAGAGGGTGTGCCACATACAGGCGACTATCCTTTGCATGCCAATACCGCTTATGCCATTGAATTGAATGCAGCAACTTATATCAAGGAATGGGACAAAGAAATTCGTATCATGTTGGAAGAGGATGCTTATTTCGATGGTCGAAGTGTTGAATACATCAATGGCCGGCAAACTTCACTGTTGTTAATTCCACGCCAAGATCGTGAATACCTAGGTGATTAAGCCATTCAGCTAGTTTACGTTTTTAAAAAGGTATTTGCCCAGTTTTCTGGCTATTGACATCAAAGGTTGTTCAATCCATTTATAATGCATGATGCTATAAAATACTGTCAAAATCATCAATAAAAATATCCAAAGACCAGGTGATTCGCTGTTGAGTAACATCCAGTTTTGCCATCCCAGCACAAAAACCAAAGAAATCACCAAGGTATGGGATAAATAAATACTGTAAGAGGCGCCACCAAGCACAGTAGATATTTTTTTCAACAAAATGCGACCGCGCATTTCACACTCTATGATTACAGCCAAAAGTAAAACCGCTGATGAGCCAAAAATGACCACCCTGAGATTTAAATGATTGATGCTTATCAGTGAAGTATAAAGCACTGATTCTTGTAGATAAATGGCGGAAATGAGGATTGCAAGCCCAGTCAATAAAATCAGTGGCAAGTGATTCAAGCGTTTGGTCTGAAAGTAATGCCCTAATAAACAACCTGTAAAAAATTGTAGGCAAAATGGTGAAAACATAAAATTAAAAAGATCAGAGTTGGGTTTAAGTAAGTTTTCGTTAGGTTGTAGTTGTATATAAAATTGATAGACCAAAATCAGGAAAACTAAACTTCCAATAGCCTTAAGTACATGTTTCTTATCGATGAATAACAGCATGGTAAATAAGCCATAAAAGTACAACTCGTATTGTAAAGTCCATGCCACTTGTATCAGTAATTTGGAGGTTTCTAATTCGGTTAAAAAGAATGAGCCTGTTAAATTAGTGTTGCTGGAGATGAGGCTGGGAAAAAAAGTAATGATGATCACTGCTAACAAAAAATAAGGCCAATATCCAAAAAAGATTCTTGTTGCGCGTTTATAGGCAAAATTCAAAGCGGGTAATTTGTTTTGTTTTTCCTGTGTGGTGACCCACATGATATAGCCACTAATAACAAAGAAAAAATCCACGCCTGCGTAACCTATTTGATTGAATAGGTAATAAAACCAATGATTGTTTGAGCCACCTGCGGCATTGAACTGAATTGAAAAGTGGTAAATCAAAACTGATAAGGCTGCCACGGCGCGCATGAATTGAACATTGATGATTGGTTTCAAGAAATCAGACCGTCGTTAAAAATGTCAGCGAAGTATAGTTTACTTCAATGTGACGTGCTTTGGAATCGTGTTCCTACAGTTTATATGCCCAAATGCTGATGAGTTGCTCTATATGATTGATATAGCTGAGTACGGGTGGTTTTCCAGACCAGTAAAAACCAAGGTAATCAGAAATATTTTGTTATGAAAGTGTAAAAAATAAGGAATTGTTGCTTTTCATTTATAAACGAAAGTGTTAGTATGTAAAACATAGTATGTAATATTTAGTATGTAATATTTAGTATGTAAATATTAGTATTAAGTGGCCTGCTCCTCAGAAATGAGGGGTCTCTATGAAAAAACCTCATGAGGTTGCTCATGAAGAACAATTTGGAGTATATGAATGAAAATGAAAAAAAAGCTCATTTCTGATGCGATTAAAACAGCATTATTGACTGGTTTAGTCGCTTCTTCGATCCTTGGAACTAATGCAGTTGCGCAATTGAATGATGATGAGGATTCTGTAGAAGAGCAAGATAGAATGACAGTTACTGGAACCCGTATTAAACGATTAGATTTAGAAACATCAGTGCCTGTCCAAGTGTTTGATGCTGATTTTATAGAAGCTTCTGGGGCACCTACTTTACAAGACTTTTTGTTTCAGTCAAATATAGCTGGACCTGGCTTGTTCAATGAAAATTCGACACTAAGCCAAACTGCTGGTACAGCTAATTTTGATTCACGCGGGTTTGGTAGTGATTATGTGGTGGTTCTGTTGAATGGTCGAAGGCTGCCAGCTGACCCTTTGGGGGGAGGTTCAGCGACTAACATTAACTTAGTGCCCTTAAGTGCTATTTCAAGGATTGAGTACTTATCTGATGGTGCTTCAGCCATTTATGGGGCTGATGCAATTTCAGGTGTAGTGAATATCATTACAAAAACGAAATACGATGGTGCTAATGTCAATGTAAGGTATGGAACCACTGCTGAAAACGATGGTGAATTTGCTGACATTTCTTTTGCTACTGGTGCATCATCTGAAAAAGGCAGTATAACCTTGGCTTTTGATTGGTCACAACAAGATGATATTGATGCTGATACCAGGCCCTTGATTGGCTCTGCAATTTCTCCAACGGGTACAGATGGAAGAAGCCCTACTGGGTTACCTGGAACTTTTCTTGATTTTGGAGCTGGAATTTCTTACCCTGATCCCAATTGTCCTGATGGCTCAGCCAGGCCAGCGCAATTTACCAGTTTAGGTGAAGATTGTGCCTTCGATTTTGCTCCATTGTATGATGCTATTCCAGCACAAACCAGGCAATCATTTTTAGGGACAGGTGATTATCGTGTTTCAGACAATGGGACAGCTTATGGTGAATTCAGGTTCAGTCGCAATGTAACTGAAGTGAGGAATGGAGCTGCGCCGGCTTTTTTTAATATCACTGGTTCAGCGTCTTTGATTGGTGTGGATGAGCAATTGGGTACTGACTTATTTAATTCAGGTTCAGTGTTTATATTAAGAAGATCAGTTGATGCGGGCCCTCGTGCCACTGATAATACAAATACCGCGTTGTCTGCAGTTATTGGATATCAACATATTTTGGGTAACCATGAATTAGATGTGAGTTATCAGGCTGTTGATTCAGAACAAAATAGAGTTGGTGTCGGTGGACAAGTTTCGATCAGTGCGTTAGAAGCAGCTGTTGCCAGTGGGTTATTCGATCCTACTGAATTTTATGACCCTAACTTTTATAATGTCAATGGTTTGACAATTTCAACTCAGCGCCAGGCAGTTGGCAATGAAGATACCTTGAATGTAGGGATGAACGGTTTTTTTGATGTGGGGTTTGGTAACAGCGATTTAGGTTATGCCATAGGATATCAATACAGGGAGCTGTCATTTGTTGATCGGGCAGATGTGGCCTCAAGCACTGGCGATGTAGCAGGCGGTGCCAGTTCCAATGGTTCAGGGGATTCGGAAGTCACTTCATTTTTTGGAGAGGTATCTTTTTCTCCGTTTGAAGGTGTGGAATTGGGTATAGCAGGTCGCAGTGATGATTATGATTGGGGTAATGATTTTTCAAACGGTGGAGACAGTCAAACGACTTTTCGTTTTTCTGGTTCATGGAGACCTACCGATAATTTCATGCTTCGTGGTTCATTGGGCACAGGTTTTAAAGCGCCTACTCTGGGCAATTTGTTTTTGGGTCGTTCTTTTGGCGTAACAACCGCTATAGATACCCGGTTATGTAATGCTGCAACCGCAGATCCAAGCTCCACTCAGGCAGAAATTGATAATGCATGTAGGAGTTTGGAAATTCGATCTGTAGGTGGTGGAAATCCAGATTTAGAAACGGAAGAGTCTGATTCATACAGTGTTGGTATGGTTTTTGAACCCATCGAAAACTTAAGCTTTACTGTGGACTATTACAATATAGAAGTTGATAACAAAATCGGTTCCTTAGGTGTTCAAGAAATCATCGATAACGAAGATTTGTTTCCTGATTTGATCACCCGAGTAAATGGGTCATTGTCGGCTCCAGGTGCAGAAGTTAGGTCGAATTTACAAAACTTAACTCAAGAAAACGGAGATGGTATAGATTTTGGTGCTAGGTATTCAAAGAATACAGATGTTGGGTTATTTGGTTTTGATTTAAGAGCTGCTTACTTGTTGAGCCATGAACGCCAGATATCTGTTTTACAGCCGCTGTGTGATGATACTGGAACGACCAGTGAACCTGAATGGAGGGTAAACGGTCAAGCGAATTGGTCTTATGGTGATTGGGAATCTGTATTTAACTTTCGCTATGTTGGAGGAACTGAAGACTTACCTGGCGGTCGTGATACAGCTAATAACAGTTGTGATGTCAACCCAACTCGTGCAGCAATTGATGTAGATAGTTATTTAGAGTTTGGTGCATCGGTTGGATATAATTTTTCTGACAAAACTAAATTGACATTTGGTGTAAGAAATTTAACCAATGAAG
>CALDFB010000200.1 GCA_937942365.1 uncultured Marinicella sp.
TTAACTGAGCAATCAGTTGTGTGGTGTTTTGAAAACGGTCATCAGGGTTTTTTGCCAATAATTTATTCAATAAACTTTGGTACTTGGTTTTTTCATCGGGTAAATCTGGAACTGGTTCATGCACATGGGCATAGCTGATGGCAAAAGTATCACTGCCTTCAAATACTTTTTTTCCCATGAGCATTTCATACATAACCACACCCAATGCATATATATCTGATCGCTCATCGATTTCCTTACCTAACGCTCGTTCAGGACTCATGTAATGTGGTGTACCTACCACGGCACCTACACGGGTAAATTCACTGACTGTGTTCTGTGCTTTAGCAATACCAAAGTCCACTAAAACGGCTTGGCCATCTTCATGAAATAAAATATTTTCAGGTTTGATGTCTCGATGTAACGTTCCACGTTTATGGGCGTGTTCTAAAGCCTTGGCAATATCTAACATGATATTAAAAGCTTCTAATTCAGTCATCCCTGATTCAATTTTGTTTTTCAGGTCTCCTCCACCTAAAATTTCCATGGCCAAATAATAGTTTTGGTCAATCACACCACATGAAAAGACAGTTACTATATTGGGGTGAGAAAATTGGGCAACGGTATCGCCTTCTTTCTGTAAGTCTTCTAAGATTTTTTGGTCATTGCCTTGAGGGGTAACAATTTTTATGGCCACTCTGCGTTTGGGTTCTAACTGTTCGCCCAAAAAAACGCGAGCCATGCCACCACGACCAATTTCTTTGCCTAATGTGAAATTAGGTATTTTTATTTGAAAGGAATCTTCCATTAAATGCAGAGGGTGCTATATTTATTCATGCTTTCTATTATAATGATGGAAGACAAAATTAATACGAAAAATTTTTTTCTATGTTTCAGTTGAGTGACAGTAAAAAAGAACCCATGCGAAAAGTCGATACGGCTTGGTTGCGAATGGAATCACCACATAATTTGATGATGATAACTGGATTGATGTTTTTAGATCGGATGCCAGATTTAGCTCAATTTTCAGAAGCCTTAGAAAAAAAATTTCTTAAATATCGAAGATTCAAGCAATTAGCTCATCAATCTGCCAGTGGGTGTTATTGGCAAAAGGATCGATATTTTGATATGGCTGCTCATGTCAGAAGGGTGGCCTTGCCAGGCAAGCGTGATTACAAAGAACTACAAGACTATGTGAGCAACCTGGCTTCAACACCGCTAGATAAAAATAAGCCTCTGTGGTCATTTCATATCGTTGAAAACTACGAAAAAGGTCCAGTTGTCGTTTCGAGAATTCATCATTGTTATGCCGATGGCATCGCTTTGATCCAAGTATTATTGTCCATGACCAGCACAAGTCGTGAAAAAAGTTTAAACTTTGAAGTCAATGAAACCAGCAAAGAAGAACATCAAAAACTGGGTTTACTTAAACAAGTCATTAACCCTGCTAAGAAACAATTTGCACACTCATTAAAGTTACTCAATGAGGCCACAGAGTTGGGTAAAAAGGTTATTCAAGACCCCTCATTGATTGAAAAAACAGTGGGTGATTCAGTTGATATTGCTGAAGAATTGTTCAATGCATTAACCCTCAGCGATGATCCTGAAACGGTTTATAAATCAGAGTTGTGCACGCGTAAGCGGGTTGCGTGGGCTGATTCACTGCCCTTAGATGAGGTCAAAGCCATTGCCAAAGCGACGGGCACTACGGTGAATGATGTACTGATATCTAATTTAGCCGGTGCTTTACGAGAATACATGATAGAGCGGGGCGATGACCCCAATGAAAAAGTTATCAGAGCCACAGTACCAGTGAACTTACGACCTTTGAAACATGCCAAAGAACTGGGTAATCATTTTGGTCTGGTGTTTTTGAATTTACCTATATTTGAAGCCAATCCATTGGCGCGTTTGGCTTATGTACATCATGAGATGAATGAATTAAAAAAATCCAAACAAGCCTTGGTTTCTTTGGGTTTGTTAAGCATGATAGGATTGGCACCTCAGTCGGTACAAAATATGTTGCTTGATTTGTTTTCTAAGAAAGCAACGGCTGTTTTGACCAATGTGCCAGGACCGTCAGTACCCTTATATATGGCTGGTTGTAAAGTAGAGAAAACCATGTTTTGGGTACCCCAAAATGGAACCATAGGCATGGGAATCAGTATCCTGTCATACAATGGTCAAGTTGAGTTTGGGTTGATCGTTGATAAAAAATGTGTGCCACAACCTCATGAAGTCATTGTGAGGTTTCCAGAACAGTTTGAACAACTCAAAGAACTCATGATGATGCATCCTTGGGATGGGGAAGTACATGCAGATTTGTTGAGTTAAAAAGCCAGATTTTTATATCAACACGATTGAAAATTCCTATCCATCAAATCCACCCACGCTAATCGTATCTATATATGTAACGTAGTGACTGAGTAATCCTGAGTAGAGATCAAATGCAATTTGATTAACGTTATTTCGTAAATCTCTAGATATTTCAATTTGGTATGTATCAATTCCAGTTGGTTGATCACTGCCAGATAACCTTGTAAGATTTCCACCTTTGTATCTTATTTCTAGAGCATTTGGGTCGTTGATGTCTGGTTCTACATCTATTCCAGCAGCATCCAGCACGCCAAAAAAGCTTTTAGGCCCGACCAGCGCGTCATCGCCAAAAGTCATCAACAGTTTTTCAATACTGCGTTTGTTACGTGTGCCCCTAACTACCAGATTCACGGGGTCTCCAACACTAAAACCATGAAGCTCTAACATTAACCCAACACCATTCCATTGTTCTCGAATTTGAACTCTATATTGCCGCAAAAGATCACGATGAAAATCATACACTGGAGCCACATCAGGGTCTTCATAGGCAGGGTTGTCAGGAGGGTTATGACTTACATTCATTTTGTATCGATTGGGGTGAATTTTGTTGAATACGATGTAAGGCCTTCTACCAGTGTATTCAAAAAACAAACTATCAATCTCATTACCTATATCTATCACATTCTTCTCATACCCTCTGTCGTTAAAGAAATCAAACTCTTCAAATTCGATGGTGCCACCATGTGTAATGGATATGATGATAGGTAATGTGCCTTCACGATAAGTGAAATACAGAGTAAAATCAATACCATTGTCAGCATTGATTTTGTCATTTAAATTTTTATTCGCAGCATAAAGGTATGTAGTATTCAATATGGTCAGAAAAATGAAGTTGACTGTGTTAAATAACGATATGGTCTTCATGTTCATAAATATTCTTCTAAATTTGATATGAACTGAATTAAAAATTAAATGTGTATGACCGGTCAAGGGTTGACGAGTAAAATTTGTATACTATTCATAGTATTTCACTGTAACTCACAAGTAATCACATTATTTCACATATATAACGTTTTGTTTTTATGAAGGTTCGATCAAAACTTTACTGATGATATTATCTTCGGTCGTTTCTAAAATAGTCATGTGATAGCCATTAATCGAAACCGTTAAATCTTGTGTAGGTAAGTCTTGTAAGTGTTCAGTAATTAACCCATTAATGGTGGTGGCACCTTCTGTAGGTAAATCCCACTGCAGGCGCCTGTTTAAAGACCTGACTGCAATGCGACCTTTGACCAAATATTGATTTTCGCCTTTTTTGATGATCTTTAATCCTCGATCGCCAGGCTCTGAAGTGAATTTACCCACAATCTCTTCGAGAATGTCATCTAAAGTGACTAAGCCGACCAGGTCCCCATATTCGTCTACCACTAAGCCCATGCGTCTTTCTTTGTTTTGAAACTCTCGAAGCTGTGCTGATAAGCTGGCAGTTTCTGGTACAAAGTAGGGTTTTCGTAAAATACGTTTGAGTTTTTTGACATCTAAATTTTGGTTTTTTAGCATGGTAAGGATGGTTCTGATGTGCAAAATACCCAGCACTTGGTCAATGTTATCCACATAAACAGGCAAGCGGGTTAAGTAGGTATTGACCAATTGTTTTTCAATCACATCCCAGTCGTCATTGATATTAATACCTTGAATTTCATTGCGAGGAACCATGACATCTTCAATGTTGATGTGATCTAAATTCATCACATTGATCATCATTTTTTGATGGACGTCTGGGTTAATCAAGTCATTTTCTATCACCAAAGTTTTGAGTTCTTCTCTAGACAATGCTTCTTCGGCAATGTCTTTGGGAACGCCCAGTAAACGCAGCAGGCCGTTGGTGACTAAATTAGTCACCCAAACTATCGGATAAAGCAGTTTAAGTAATGGAGTCAGTATAAATGAAGCGATATATCCCAGTTTTTCAGGATTTAAGGCTGCGTAAGTTTTTGGTGTGACTTCTGAGAAAATTAAAATAGCAAAAGTTAAAATAGCGGTACCGTAGGCGACCCCTTTATCACCCGCTATTTTGATGGCAACTATAGTGGTTAAAGCTGTGGCAGCAATGTTAATAAAATTATTGCCAATCAATATCAATCCGATCAATCGATCAGGTTTTTCCAATAATTTTTGTGCCAAATAAGCCCCTTTCTTCTGTTTGGCATCATTTTTCAGTTTAATTCGATTCAAGGCCATTAACGCCGTTTCAGAACTAGAGAAGAATGCGGATAAAACCAATAACAGGGCAATGACAGCCAAAAGGAAGTTGATTGAAACGTTCTCTAACATGAGTTATAGCAAATAATCCAGAACCACATAGCTGCCTAAAAAACCCAACATCAATAAAGTCATGGCAACTAAATTGATTTTGATGGCAGTTTTTCCTCGCCAGCCTTTGGTAATACGCCCAACGATTAATACAGCGAATAAAACCCAAGCAAGTAATGAAAAAATAATTTTATGCCCCATGCCTTGTGATAAAAACCCTTGCACAAAAATAACCCCGGTTACCAAAGCACAACTGAGAAACAACCAACCTAAAAAAATCAATCTAAACAGCTTTTCCTCATTTCTCAAGAGGCTATTTATGGTCATACTGTGAGTATCAAATACATGAGATTTCATGTGTTTGATTTGCCAGGCTAAATTAATCGCGACCAAAGAAGAGGCGAATAATAAAGCATAGGCAATGACTGATAATAATATATGTAAATCTATAGCCCAAACATAGGGTTTAGCTGAAGAGGCGAAAGGCAGGTAAAAAATCCAAGCCAAAACTGCCATTGCAATCAGATGAAGCACCCACCTAACCCAGTGTAATCTGAATTGAGCTAACAAAATTATGATATTAGCCAAACAACTGATCACCAAACAAACATTTTGAGCATTAAAAGACCACCCAGCTTCAGATAATAATAATTTACCTGTGAGTGCTGTTTGGAGTAAAGCAGCTAAAATAAAAAAAATAACTGATACTTTATAGTTTTTGATATTAACTAAAGCAAACAAATGGCTGAATGCTGTGGCTGCAAATAGGTATGTCATAGTTTAAAAGAGGTTAGAATTTTTAATCGCCTCATTTATATTTGATGAGAACACCATTATAATAGCAGGTCTAATTTTTTACCAACAGGATAATCGACATCATGTTTGATAATTTAACCGACAAACTATCCAAGAGTATTCAAAAGATCAGAGGACAGGCTAACCTGTCTGAAGATAACATCAAAGAAGCTTTGCGAGAAGTGCGCATTGCATTGCTTGAAGCAGATGTAGCCTTACCTGTGGTTAAGTCATTCATTGATGACATCAAGGTCAGGGCCTTGGGAACCGAGGTTTTGACCAGTTTAAAACCTGCTCAAGTTTTGGTTAAAGTGGTTCAAGAGGAATTGGTTAAAGTACTGGGGGAAGCGACAGAAGGTATCAACTTCAAAGCACAGCCACCTGTTGTTATATTAATGGCTGGTCTACAAGGTGCAGGTAAAACCACCACCACAGGTAAACTCGCTAAGTACCTCAAGGAACGAGAAAATAAAAAAGTGATGGTCGTGTCTGCTGATGTATATCGTCCAGCAGCGATTGAGCAGTTACAAACTGTCGCAGAGCAGGTTGGGGTTGAGTGCCATCCTTCATCGGTGATTGATGATCCAGTAACCATTGGTATGACGGCCTTACAGGCCGCCAAAAAAGGATACTATGATGTGCTGATTGTGGATACGGCCGGTCGTTTGGCTGTTGATGAAGCCATGATGAAGGAGATCAAGTCTTTACAAAACAGCATTCAACCCAGCGAAACCTTGTTTGTGGTTGATGCCATGACAGGTCAAGATGCAGCCAATACAGCCAAAGCCTTTTCTGATGCCCTAGAGCTTACTGGCGTGGTATTGACCAAAGTGGATGGTGATGCCCGAGGTGGTGCTGCCTTGTCAGTGAAAACGATCACTGGAAAACCCATTAAGTATCAAGGTGTGGGTGAAAAAATGGAGGCCTTAGAGCCATTTCATCCGGATCGGATTGCATCCAGTATTTTAGGTATGGGTGATGTACTTTCTTTGGTTGAGGAAGTTGAGCGGAAGGTTGATAAAAAAGAAGCCGAAAAACTCGCTAAAAAAGTAGCCAAAGGCAATAAATTTACTTTAGAGGATTTTCAATCGCAGTTGTTACAAATGCAAAATATGGGCGATATGACTGCCATGTTAGACAAAATTCCAGGCATGAGTAATTTGCCCGACACCATTAAAGACCAAGTCAATGATCAAGCAGGTTCGGATATAACAGGTAAAAAAATAGCGGTGATCAACTCAATGACCATCAAAGAAAGGCGTTACCCTCAGCTAATTAAAGGCTCCAGAAAAAGACGCATTGCCAATGGTTCTGGCACCAGTATTCAAGATGTTTCAAAATTGTTGAAAGAGTTTACTCAAATGCAAAAAATGATGCGTAAGTTAAAGGGCAAAGGTATGATGAAAATGATGCAAAAACTGGGTGGAAAAATGCCTGGTGGCATGCCTTTTTAAGTTGAGCGAGATCGTATTGATGAAATTTTCTTTGTGAACCATAAACTTTGGATATTGTTGTTGGTATTGAGCACAGCGATAGAAGCCAAAAAGCCTGAGATATATCGCTGTCAACAAAAAGACGGAACAGTGGTTATTCAAGATCGCCGATGTATGATAACTGATTTGCATTCAGTTAAACCCAGTAAACATCAAAAGCCTCAAGTGAATCAACGGGCGAATAATCAAAGTTCTTCACCAAATAATCGTCAATCCCAAATACCTGTAGAAATTTCCAAACATTCTTTTATTACATCTGAACAGATAACTTCAGGTCGAAGCCCATTTTTTGACTTGGGGTGGGACCAATTCATTCCAGCCTATTGGAATAAGCTGAAAACCAATTCCCGCAATCATCAACAATTACTTTTAAGTCGGGCGCAACTAAAGAACATAAGTGGCTTTAAACAGGGGGTGAAACTTTCGGTCTACAGTGACGCCATGAGCAGATCACAACAAGATCCTTTTGCCAAAGCCTTACAACTTTACCATCAAATTCGTAACAATGATTCTTTCCAATTACTAGACAGTCAATTCAAAGCACACCCAAATTATAAAGTCTTCAACATCAAGTACCAGAATCAGACACAACAATTATTGTTAACTGAATTTTATATCGATGAAAAACACAATGATTTATTTGTTGTAACCATTCAAGCCGGACCGAGCAATTGGCAAACAAATCAAGCAATGGCTGAAAAGATTGTTGATCAACTCTAACTGGATTGAAGAGCTCCAAAGCACTCTTCATTGAATCATACCTTATCAAACCAAGGTACTTTCATCGGTGTAATTTGACCGTTGGTCAGTTGAGAAGAAAAATGTTTGATCTGGTTTATCTTGGGCCTGTTATATTTCAGCTTCACATCTGCGTAATTAAAATTTAAAGAATGAAAAGATCAGTGTTGAAGAAAATTTCGTTACTATCACTCAGGATTGCCTTGCTGGGTTTTATGGTGATTCTGGGAATGACCGCCATTTTTCCTGGTTGGTATGACAACAAACATATCATTTGGGAAGAGTTTACTGCCAATTTTATGTCAAAGGATGATATACAAATCCGTGAAGAAGCAAAGCGTCAACAGGTTCCATTCAAAGAGTACAAGGCAAAAGTTTTACAAAAAAGAGCCAACATAAAAGAACGCGAATTGCTGGCAGTGAACTTGAAAGAAGCCATTGATGCTAAAAACGATCAAAGATTAACCTCATTATTAATGAATGCCAAGAAACAGCACTTTCCTGAAGATTTATATGTCCAGGCAATTGAAAATAACTATGTCAGTGGCTTTGAGATCATTCACTTCAATGGCATAGCTTGTACAGCAACACATGAACACTTTAAAGGAGACTCGATATTATTTAACAAAATAGGTAATATTCGATACAAAACATTGAATGCCGTATTGGCATCTAATTCTTCCATATTTAATAAGTGGGCTGAGTTAGGTTGTTATGAGTCATATGAACATATTGATCAACGATTGATCAATCATGATGGTTTACCAGAATTGTTAGCAGGAATTTCATTTGCCGATAAAGGCAATAAACTTTGGGAGAAATTACTTTGGCGAAGCATTAGAAGCAAAAAGATCCATATTTCTGAGCAGTTAATTAATAATGGCATCCTGATGTCCAATGAATATATTGTTTCTATCAACAAAGGACGGTCTCAAAATAGACTAAAGATGGATATGTTTTCGTTGATTTTTCAGCAGGGTCAATATCAATTGGCTGAGTTACTGTTAAAAAAGCACCCAACTTACATTGCTGAAAACAATTTAGATCAAGCGGTTTTTGGCGCCCTGAAAAAAGGACCACAATCCAAAGCCATATATGACGCTTTTCCCAGTAGTTTGATTCAATTGGATGCCTTATCGATCAACACTTCAAGTGAATTTGAACAAGCTATCACAAAAGGTCACTTACCCAGGATAATTTGGTTGTTAGAATTAGACCCAACTTTGAATTTTTCAGCGCTTAATAATTCAACCGTTGATTATTCAATGCTTGATAAGAGTCTGAGTGGATTTGTTAACGCTGAACAAATACAGATGTTAATAGGGCGTGGTCTTGACTTGAATTTATTTGAATACAATGGATTGGATCAACTTTCTGGTGCTATCCAAAACGGCGATTTAGAAGTGATAAGTTCACTACTTGAGACGCATATACAATTGGATAAGTTATTCCGTGGCAAATCTATATTGAACGTAAAAACGTATAAGAATACCCACAATAAAGAAGAAATTCGAAGACTTTTGATAGAAAATGGAGCGCATGATGATCTGGGACTATTAGTCCGCCAAGAAACAGGGGTTGAATTTGATCCTCAGTGTAAAATTGGTAAACGCACTATTGCTGGTTATGAGAGCAATTCTGAATTTTTATCGCTAATTAATAGCACCTTTGATGAGTCTGAAGACCCACTGACAGCAGATCATGCAGAGCTGTGCCATTTCAGTTTATTAGCCTGTACTAAAAATCAAAACAACAGCTTAGATGATTGTTTTGAATCTGCACCTATCTGTTCAGGTGAGAACATTGATTCCGTTTATAGTAAGGAAAGCCCTGTCAATCACTTATGCTGTCCGGCAAAGGCCAAGCTCCGTTATAATGAAATGCGATGTTCTGGTTTAGGAGTTATATCTGCATCATTTTCGCTTGCTGATATGGGTTTTCCTACAGTTTATTCAATCCCAACATTTATGATGAATACACGTGAATACCAAGAGCAAAGCTTAAAGCAGCAAAAGGAAGATGAATTGAAAGTTAAAAAACCTTTAAACTCGAAACAAGGTGGCAGAGAAAATGGCCGTGGAAATTAAAAATAAGTAAGTCTTTATTTTATCAAATATGATATGGGTGCAAGCAAAGACTATATTGTCAAACCTCATATGGTTAATAGGGTTATTCTCACCCCATGACACTAC
>CALDFB010000201.1 GCA_937942365.1 uncultured Marinicella sp.
GCGATTACTGATGCATCTAAGAAGTGGACAATGCCGATTCGGAACTGGAAACCGGCCCTGAATCGATTCGTGATAGAATTTGAAAGTCGTTTAAGCGATTATATTTAAAGTGGCAGATACACAGAATTATTTACAGGGTCAAAACAGGTACATCAGACAAGGTTGGTTTTTAATGCGCCCAATATTCGTTGACTTAACCAGAATATGGTCAGGCATGCTGTTAAAGAAACAGGGGTTAACCACCACCCTAATTTTTCTTCTGACATCAATAAACTGTGTTCGGAAAAGGTAATGATGATGCTGTTACCTTCTGCTGCCATCCAAAGGCCAATTTTTTCTGGAAAAAGTATTTTAGCGATACCAATTAACCCGAATAACCCAGCTACGCCATAACAAAAAAATGCCATTGAATACCAAATGCCTTTAGTCACACCTGTTTTTGATTTTTGTATGGCTTTAAATCCTTTTGGTGGTGGTGATCCAGTCATTATATGTTCAACATATTGGGCTGCTAATTCTCTGGGTGACCCAAATCCGTTTAAAATTTCTTGAATATCAACCTGTTCATTCTTGGTTTCTTTCCATTCAATAACATCATAAATATGACTTTCAATTTCTTTGATCACTTCAAGAGCGTCTTGTTTTTCTAATCGTGATAAATATTTATTCAATGACTTTAAAAATGTGTGTATGGTTTCTCTGTCTTGCATTTGGGTTTCCTCATTGATCCAGTGGTTTGGGTCCAGGGTTGTTTAATAAATATTTAATGTCTGATACAGATTGACTCCAACGTTCGCTCAGCAGCTTAAGTTTGGACTCACCTGATTGAGTTAAATGATAATATTTACGTGGACGTGTATCTTCAGTTTGAATCCATTCTGCCGCAATCAATCCTTCACGTTTTAATCGATCTAACAATGGGTATAGGGTGCCTTCTGTAATTTGCATTGTTGGCAGGATATGTAAAGACTTAAGTATTTCTAAACCATAGACTTTACGCCCTCGAAGGACGCTAAGGATAACTAACTCCAGTGTGCCTTTTCGAAGTTGTACATCCCATTTATTATTTTGGCCAGATTTTTTAATCATGTAAAACAATATACCTTGTAGTGCAAGGTTATAGTCTACGGCAACCATACCTTGCATTGCAAGGTATGAAGTAAAAATTTTAAACTGTTGTCTTCAGGAATAACCTAAAAACAGGTTTTTAGGTTATTGTTGGTGCGAAAAAAACATCCTATTTAGTTTTAACAGGATGTTTTAATAAATTGAGATCAGAGCGTTTCTTTATTAACTTAAATGTGAGTTT
This sequence comes from uncultured Marinicella sp., assembly GCA_937942365.1. Taxonomy (GTDB): domain Bacteria; phylum Pseudomonadota; class Gammaproteobacteria; order Xanthomonadales; family Marinicellaceae; genus Marinicella. The sequence goes on from CALDFB010000201.1 coordinate 1,310, forward strand.
AAAGCTCAACAGGCTCAACTGTTAAGCCTGCTTTGTGTAATAAATTGATGACGCCATTCGGTCCGCTTAAATGGGCAGCACCTACTGCGAAAAATGTAGGTGATTTTTTTGCAATGGTGGGTATTTGTTTGACCCAATTGATATTGCGTTTATTCAGTAACGCTTCGAATATTTCTGCTCCATTCTCTGCTTCCAGTATTTGTTCTTTAGTCATGTCATAGATGGTATCTATGTCTTCGGTATTATAGACCTTGATCAATTCATTTATGGTTTCTGGAAGTAAGCCAATAGCAGCCATTTCTTTCTCAGTCCATGGTTTGTCTGATTTTTCAGGAACCATGAGGTCAAATAGTTCGAGTTGTTCGTCAGTCTTTTACTTAAAAAACACATCACAATAAATCAGTCAGATCTTTCAACTTCGCTTCGCTGCGTTTATGAAGACAAGGTTTATAAGAAAAGAGATTGGCTCCAGTACATCTTGGATTTGCCGGTCATAAATGAACCTGGTGGAGAGGCCTATTATTGTTCAATTAAAAAACACGTCACACTGCGGCTTGAGTGCAGTAACCAGGTACGTGATTTCTCAACCTATAAAAAGCCACAATAAAATGTTAGCTCGAAAGCCTGGGTTCCAGCTCTCGCAGGAGCTCGGCTGGAATGGTGAACATTGAGAAATTAACTTAGTTATTTCTTAACCCGTGGTGCATTTGGAGCAAATCCAGCTGAAGTCGAAACTCAACACTTTGGCTTGGCTCATTGGGTGATTTTCCGCTGGCTGAGCGAAGCCTTGTTACGCTGATAGATGATTAATTGGTGGATTTTTATTCATTTGAATTTATTTATAAAAAAATAAAAATATTTTGAGGGGTTTACTTACCGTTTTCGCTTATAGTTGTTAACAGGAAAAGAGAAGGGGCTTTTTCTGTGAGCAAGCAGGCTAAATTAAGCACTTGTGAATAGAAAATTAATAGACAGTGAGAATCATATATGAAGAAGATAACACGCGGTGGCATGGTGGCCACCATAACCGGATACTTGTTAACTAGCATGAGTTTATCCGCTCAGGATATCCGACCAGATTTGATGTTAGGTGATTTTACATCCAATCACTCAAACCATAAAACAACAGAAAAACCAGCGACACAACAAGTCGTGCTCAAAGCAGGTGCTGGCACCACATTTCCAGTGGACATTCCAGAT
>CALDFB010000202.1 GCA_937942365.1 uncultured Marinicella sp.
AGGCATTGATTGGGCAGCAGATGGCAAGAGCCTTTTGGTCAATGCCAACAACGTTCTGACTCAAGTGTTTTTAGACACTCAACAAAAAACATACCCACTTGAACATCCTGTTCTTGTTTTATTTCAATGGGACAGTAAAAACAACACGACTATACTACTTATACGAGTTAAAGGTGTCTTAAAAATTGTTGAGTATCATTTAGACACCAAAGAGTTGAATGAATTAACAGATCAAAAAGCGCTGTGGGCACTCAGAAGTGATGACGGAAGATTAATTTACAAGGACCACTTAAAACAATTTTGGCAACCGGGGCCTGTTGAGCCTCAATTGATTAAACCCTTAAAACAACAAGGAGGAAAAGCCAAATCTTTCATCATCAATGACAACATTATTTATGACATCAACGATGAAAATCAATTATGGTCATATGATCTGAACAGCAATACTTTTGAAATTCTTGGTGAGGTAAGAAGTGGGGTAGACAACCTCAGTGATATCAATAAGGAGCAACTGTTATTAACGGTCCAGATTTCAGCTAAAAAAGAAGTGGTTGAGTTAACCACCAGCGAATAAACACCTGACACAAACAATCCAGTGGCCTGTTCTATCAAACCAAATACACTTAACGAAAAGAAAAAAGCCTGTGCAATTACACAGGCTTTTATGGTCACTTGTTGATCTTTGGTTTATTCAAAACCATTTTTAAATATCAAGTCGAGGTCATTAAAAATATACAACACAAACCCATCGTGGTCAGTAGACCTCAATGAAGTTGTGTCATCATTTTCAAAATCTAGACCTGCATCGGCCTGCCCACGCACATACTGCATTTCCACTAGACTCATCAAGCCTGCATCATTCATTAAGGCGTTATCCAATACTTGAGCACTGCCACCAAAAATAAATGAATACTGTTGCGCTGCAGGCAAAGTTTGTACAGCTTGGGTGAGTGGAGTAGCAGCAAGCAGCGGAGCTGTCCACAACAAGTTATCAGCTTCTACCGCCTCACCAGTTATTTGCCCAATGACATCAACATAACCATCGGTAAACTCAAAAGCATTGAAATCACCCAGTACATACAATGGTTTTTCTGGGTCTTCAGTCAAGATATCATTCACCATTACAGCCACTGAATTGGCTTGGTTTAATCGTTTATTTCTGACGCGATCTCCATCCGTCCCATCATCAATACTTGAACGAGATCGTAAGTGTACCACCAATAAATTCAAAGGCTGGCTACCGGCGCTTAAATTAACATCGGCTTCCAAGCGCAAAGGCGGCCTGTCATGTAACAGTGATCCATCAAAAGGGTTGATTTCAGCAGCGCCCAGTTGAGTCACAGTGATGTTGCTCAATGATCCTGACTTATACAGGTATGCCACATTGATCCCACCTACATCATTACCTTCAACCAATGTTGCAACGTAATTGGCACCACCGGCATTACTGATGGCAGTCGTTAAATCTTGTAATACCGATGTATTTTCAACTTCTTGTAAGGCAATGATTGTTGGCTCATTCAAGTCTTCGATGACGTATTGAGCCAGTTTTAACAACCTGCTGTTGTATTCGGCAGAATCTGCAATTTGATCATCATCGGCAGAACCTGGGTCATCCACATCATTGAATAAACGGAACAAGTTAGCTGATGCCACTGTTATTTCATCACCTACTGGGTCTCTCACAGCCCCAGGAATCACATTTTCATTGATGATACTCAGTTCAGAAGGTTGTAATTCATAATCACCAAAACCAAATGTAATGACCCCCTTCATAGACACTTCTGTACCAGCAGATAAAGCCTGGAAAGGTAAAGTGAGCCCTTCAACACTCATCTCAATGAGCTCAGGGTTGCCATCGAAAACAGGCAGTCCTGGCAAACCAGGGAAATCAATGCCTGGCTCACGAAAAGCCCGGGCACTGCCAGCTCTGACCACTGCATCACCTCGATCACTACCAAAAAACCCTGCTGAAGCTGCGCTGATAAAGCCTTGAGGCATATCAAAATGCATGCCCTCAAAACATTCAAGACCTAAAGCCTCGCTACCACATGGAAATACAGTTGGGTCCGGTGACGGGAACGTATCATCCAGAGTGATTACTGTTGGTAATGGATTGCCAGATGAGTCAATGTTCAGCACATAGCTTCCTGGGTTCGAGAATTCAGTTAAATCAAAAAATTCAATGATGTCGCCAGTTAAATCTATTTGATCACCCACTGCAACAGTCGGAGCACCTCCGGTAAAAACAAAAATACCACTGGAAGTCAACGGGTCTGCATCATCTCTGGCATCAGGAGTTTGCATATAAAAGCCGTTGGTATCTAATGCAGTGACTATGTTGTCATTGGTGGCCACAGTAAGACCATCAAATGGTGATGCCAAACCAGTACCTTGAATCTCAAATATTTCTACCACCGGAAAACCAACCGTGAAAGACACCAACACATCTGCCGCCATATTATCTGCAACACCATCAACATCAGTCACTTCAGCAGCCACTATGGTTAAATCACAGGTTTCACCATCGATTAAATCACTGTCGGGATTAATGGTTATCAGGGCGTTGTCATCAACAGGTAAACCAGTAAAAGTTACTGTGCCAGTTTGTGAACACACCAAAGTCACAGCAGCAGCTGTGGCATCAATCGCTTCTGTAAACTCAATACTTAAATCAGCTGCCACATCTAACCCCACGGAACCATCAGCAGGTGTAGTCGATGTCACTTCAGGTGCCAAATCAGGTTCAACAGTAAAACTGAAGTTGAAATCTGCAGCCATCGGATCAGCAGGGCCGTCTAAATCAGTCACACCGGCAGCAGTAACATTCACAGCACAAGTTTCTGATGCGGTAAAATCTGAGACTGGATCGATATCTAGACTGGTAACACCTGTAGCCACAGCAGCCGGATAGGTTTGAATCATACCGGTGTCACACTCAACCCTCACAGCATTCATCGCAATGTCAACCGATTCACTGAAGTTGATCAATATATTACTGTCAAGTGCAACATCAATGGCAGCATCAGCAGGTACTGTGGAGGTCACAGCAGGTGCGTCATCAACACCACTGATATCACCAGTAACTTTCAAATTATCAAAGGCAAATTCTTCACTGCCTGAATCTACTGATACAGAAATTAAAATGTCCAAAGTGTTACCAGTAGCAGCGATATTAAAACCATAATTAGCCATCACTGGTACTAACTGAGTAAATGGACCAGGTATACCATTGTCAGCCTCTCCATCACAATCGGCATCTAAACCAAAAGGTTCATTAAAAGTGTCACCACTATTAAGGTAGCCAAAACAAACACCTGCTGTATAAGGGTCAGCACCAGATCCATCAATTCGATACTCCACACGAACAAAATCAGCTGCATCATAGTTACTGGCTCCAACACCATTTGCATTACCCGCACCAAATAAACCACTGAAAACCAGGTTATTAAAACCACTGATGTTAATGTCTGTGAATTCCATGGTTTGTGGATTTTGACCATTGCCCCCATTGTCATTCACATCTTCGGCTGCCCAAAAGAAAGTACCTTCAATATTACTATATGCTGCACTTACATTACTGATATCAGATCCATCAGTACGATTCCAATGATCACTCGTACCATCATTGAATGGTTGTGATGCCACATAGCGAGTATTTTGGCCATCCGTTTCAAAGGATTCTGCCATTAAATCAACCGCTTGAGCTGACCCAACATAACCTGCTGCCATCAGCAAGGCTAAATACCTATTTTTTAATTTCATAATTCGATTCCAATAGCTGTTCATTCATATGCCAAACAACTTATTTCTTAACCCACAAACTCAAAAAAAGATGTGGGCCTTTCATAGCATCAACACATCTTATTCTGGATTTGCCCTTAAACTTTATTATTATGACAACGATTTTAGCACTGGTTTATGACATTCTGGTTGAATTTGTCACATTTAAGGTTGTTGGAACACAGTTCTCTGCCCATAAATCAACTTGCATAAATTTAAAAATGACACAGCTCTATTAACTAATCTTGTTGAGCAAATGGTTACAGTTTTAATGAAACAACCATGCTATTTTGGCAGAAAACAGCTTATTTTTATCCATTTCATTTTATTTTCATTTTAATTTCATCTGATTTCATAGGTATTTCATTTCTTTTTCAGGATGAAAAAAATCATTCTCCCTATCATTTAAGCATGAGAGTTACATAACCACCTCATATGGAATAGTTAAGTGTGCACGCTATCAAAACCGATAGGCATTTGCATCTTAGTTGCTATGAAGCATAAAAAATGTCCAAGAATTTGAATGTTTTACGCTTTAACTGATATCCACAAAACAAATAGATTTAATAGGAGTAGATATGCAATGAAACTTACAAGAAAAAAACAATGGGGCAAAAAACTGTTCTATTTATTGGTCACTTTAACCACCTTCACTCATGCCTATGGACAGCTGTCCATTAAAAAACACACCATTAATAACGGTGGGACTGCCATGTCAGCTGAAGGTTTTGAGTTAAAAGGCAGTATCGGACAAGTTGATGCAGCGCCCACCGCAAGTGAAGGTCATGGCATCACTAACTACAGTCTAAGTAGTGGTTTTTGGCAACAGAACACTGATTTAATTTTTAAAGATAATTTAGAGTAAACGGAGAGAATGATGAAAATATATATTTTAATGGTAATTTTGGCTTTTAGCTTGAACACTTCAATGAGTTTTGCTCAGTCCGTAGGTAGTGCTTTCAGCTACCAAGGAGAATTAATAGATGGAGGCTCACCCGCCAACGGTGACTATAATTTCACTGTTAAGTTGTATACAAGCGAAACCGGGGGCACAGCCATAACAGATGAAGTTTATAACGATGTTTCGGTTGAGAACGGATTATTTAATCTTGAAATCGATTTTGGTGATATGGTTTATGAAGACAGCGACCAATACTATTTGGAGTTTGACGTCTCATTAACTGGTGGCTCTTCAACCACACTCACCCCAAGAAGTAAGCTGTTGGCCGTACCCTACGCTGTTCAGTCACAGTTTACAGATGAAGGCACATCACCATGGAATGAAGATGGGATTACATTAACTTCACCAGGCAGAGTAGGTGTTGGCGAGCCCACACCATCTGCACAATTGCATGTCACAAACAATCAAAGTCAAATTTCATTGCTTAAAGTCGATGACGTCAGCGATACCAGAATGGTGATCCAAGCCACAGGTAAAACAGGTGTTGGTACCAACAGTCCTTCTGACCGTTTACATATCAGATCAGAAGTCGGTGAAGACGCCTTAAGAGTCCAAGTTGACAGCGCCACAAAACTCAGAGTGCTGAGTAATGGCGGAACAAGTTTGGGTAGTAATAACTTGAACCCACCTGAAAATGGATTGTTTGTTGCTGGAGATGTAATACAAAGTGAAGACAGTAATGGTATGCTTAAATACATGTTACGTGCTTCATGTAGTGGATCACCAACCATAGTTCGTGAATACAATGGCACCAATGTTGCAGGATCAGCCAGTATCACTGGAAACACAGGACAATGTACCATAATTTTCCCGTTTAATGTAACTACAAGCTTCATTTCCGCCACCCCAATACAGGTCAACAGCACGAACAGAACCATTAACTGTGCCAATTTATTGAATGGTGTTATCTGCGAATTAACCGTGGCATCAACAGGCGCAGATGTAGATGGTACATTTGATCTTTTGGTTTTTTAAGCCTAATTATGAGTAAAAACAAAAAAACCACTCAATTTTGAGTGGTTTCAGACTGCTGACAAAGTCCCCACTTTTGAGTGGGGATTTTTTATAATAGATGTATGTTAAAAGACCAGTCTCCTATCCAGTCTAGTTATGAGTTTGTTAGCCTTGATCACCGCACTGTAGATGGCCATTGCAACTTCATCACCGATGTACACGTTACCCCAGGCAATGTTCATGACTCAATACCTTACCTATCTCGCCTAGACAGACAAGTTAAACGTTTTAGTTTGAAACCCACAGCCATAGG
>CALDFB010000203.1 GCA_937942365.1 uncultured Marinicella sp.
GATGGCGCATCATTGACTGTGGTGACGGTGATGCTGAAGTTTTGTGTAGGAGAGGTGTCATCACCGCCATTGGCAGTACCACCATCATCCATCAACTCTAAACTGATGTTCGCGACACCGTTGGCATCTGCTGCTGGTGTATAAGTGAGTGTTCCATCAGCTGTAACAGCTGGACCGACACTGAATAATGCAGCATTGTCATTGGCGGTGATGTTAAAGGTTAACACTTGTCCTACTTCATCAGGAGGGCCGGCCGAAATGGCAGTAGCCCATGCCACCACTGATTGTGCGCCAGCATCTTCCAGAATCGTTTGACCAGCGCCTACAGTAAATGAAGGCTCGTCATTAACAGCTGTGATGCTGATGGTGAAGGTTTGGGTGGCAGAAGTATCAACGCCTCCATTGGCCGTGCCACCATTATCCATTAATTCTACACTGACAGTTGCCGAACCCAGAGCAGTGGGTGCTGGGGTGTAAGTTAGGTTCCCAGTAGGGTCTATAGTAGGTTGAACAGCAAATAATGTATTGTTATCATTAGTGAGATTAAAGCTGACTGTTTGAGCTGCTTCATCGGCAGGTCCAGGTGAGATGCCAGTGGCCCAGCCGTTAACTGTTTGTGCGCCAGCGCCTTCCAACAAACTTTCATTAGCGCCTGCGGTAAACAAAGGCGCATCATTAACCGCAGTAACGGTGATGCTGAAATTTTGTGGTGGAGAGGTGTCGTCACCGCCATTGGCAGTGCCGCCATCATCCATTAACTCTAAAGTAATGTTGGCCACACCATTAACGTCGGCAGCCGGGGTGTAGGTTAAGGTGCCATCAGCTGCAACAGCAGGACCGGCACTGAATAATGCAGCATTGTCATTGGCTGTGATGTTAAAAGTTAACATTTGGCCTATTTCATCAGGAGGGCCGGCCGATATGGCTGTGGCCCAAGCAGTTATAGATTGCGGGCCCGCATCTTCAGTTACTGTCTGGTCAGCGCCGACAGTAAAGGAAGGTTCATCATTAACAAGGGTGATACTGATATCAAATGTTTGGATGGCTGAAGTATCAACACCGCCATTGGCTGTGCCACCATCATCAGTGATTGAAACACTGACAGTGGCAGAGCCGATACCAGTAGGATTGGTAGTGTAGGTTAAATGACCAGCAGGATCTATCGCGGGCTGAACACTGAATAATGCATTGTTATCGTTCGAAACGTTAAATGTGACATTTTGTGTCACCTCATCAGCAGGTCCTGGTGAAATGCCTGTTGCCCAACCATTGACAGTTTGAGCGCCAGCGCCTTCAAGTACAGATTGATTGGCACCTGCGACGAAGGTGGGCATGTCATTCACTGCCACAACAGAGATGTTGAATGAAGCTGAAGGTGATGTATCGTCTCCACCGTCAGCGGTACCACCATCATCCATCAGTTCAATAGAAATATTTGACAGGCCATTGGCATCAGGGGCAGCTGTATAAGTCAGGTCGCCAGTTATTGGGTCAACACTGGGCCCAGCTATGAATAATGATGGGTTATCGTTTACAGTTAGATTAAATGTGAGGTTTTGACCTGCTTCATCTACAGGACCAGGAGATATGTTGGTTGCCCAAGCAGCAATGGTTTGAGCACCAGCATCTTCATTGGCAACTACATCGCCACCAGCAGTGAATGTGGGTTCATCATTAACACCTTGCAAAGTGATGGCAAAAGTTTCAGTGACTGAAGAATCGTCACCTCCATTGGCAGTACCTCCATCATCGGTCAAATTAACGGTCAAGTTGGCTGTGCCACTGACATTGTTAACACCTTCGAAAGTCAGGACGCCTGCTGAGTCAATGCTGGGTTGAGTCGTAAAAATGGCTGCGTTGTCATTACTCAGTATGCTGAAGTTTAAAATTTGTGTGGCTTCATCAGCAGCACCAGCTGAGATATTGGATGCCCAGATTTGATTATAGACACCTGCTGTTTTGAGTTGGTTGACATCACCGCCTGAATTAAATGTGGGTTCATCATTGACATCTGTGACAGTGATATCAGCACTTCCTGGCCCAGAATTAACTTGACCATCGTTGGCAACAAAAGAAAAAGTATCGTTACCATTGAAATCAGCGTTTGGTGTGTATTCAACGGTTGCAGTGGTGTCATTCACCACAGTAAAAGCACTGAGTGTTCCATTGGTAGGTGGCGTGTCGACAGAAAATGTAAGTGGTTCATTTTCAGCATCAGAACCTGTGACTGTAATAATGACACTGTTATCTTCAAGTGTGGTGTCGCTGACATCATCAGCTAAAGGCGCTTGGTTTTCTAAATCAACCACATCCATTCTGAAGAAAATGGTGTCGTTTTGTTCAGTTAAATAAACTTGGGTCAAATCAGCAAAACTTCCTGGTACCGATGTGTCATTAATGGGGTCATTATTTTCTGGGTTGATGGTGTTCCAATCTGAAGTTTGGCCGTCTACCACTATAGACATGGCCCATACAACCGAACTAAAACCTACAAAAAACAGCATCAAAGACAGTTTTTTGCTGATGTTTCTCTGAGTTAAAAAGAGAAAACCCAACAGCATTAAGCCAACAGCAAAAAAGCCAAGAGCAGGTACAGCAAAGGCAAAGCCCAAAGTGATGGGCCCACCATTACTGCCACTCAGCACGATGTCTGAAGCCGTGTCAGATTCGGTCACATAGTAAAAAGCCACCGAGGTAGAAGAGTTTAGCCCCAATATTGACTGTGGAATCTCTGCTTCAAAGACATCTGAGCCATTCATGCTGCTATTTAATCCCAGTGCTGCAGGAGATATGCTTATGCCATTATCAAAGTTTAATCCATCACATGAATGATAAGCAGTACTTGTAATGGTGGGAGGTTGGTTTGAATTTGTGGTAATGGTAACACGGCCTTCGGTACCATTAATCGCAGTAGTAAAATCGGGTAAATCAACATCACAACCTGTGTTGGTGTTATTGTCTGTGTCTATATAGATGTGATAGTAGCGATCTTGAGCAATTGCACTATCGGCAACTGTAATAAGTGATAGGCACAGTAAAAGGCCGTAAAATCGAGTCATGTTTTCCCCTTTAAATAAAAATAATTAAATTTTTGAGCAATGAATTAAGTTAATAAATTGTTAACCAGTTCACAAAATGAGTATATGTGATTTTAAAGTGAGCATCAAATATTTTGGCGTAAAATGTATAATTATTTACACAGTGATTCTTTTATTAGCTTTTAGATGTATGCAAATCAGATTCGATCGAACTGCGTTTATCTGTCGTTATTTTTACTCAATAACAACTTAAGAATACATCGATCATAATTTTCACTTTGTTGGATAAAAAATTTAGCTTAAATTCAGCTTGATTGGTTACAATAAGTATTTATAAGAGTTTTATGATGAAAATAATCAACTTTATTTTATCTTTTTGGGTGGTTTTTAGCGTTCATGCACAAAACGAGCAACCACAAAATTCACAAACTCCAGATCCATTGCAGTTATTACAAGATGTCAGAGAAGGGTTGACTGGTCTCAATGCCACTTTTATACAGTATGAACTGGTCGAAGGTAATCAAAGGATTGATCCGAACAGTGGTCGTGTGTGGATGCAATCACCTGATAAGTTTCGTTGGCATTACCTTGATCCAATTGAGCAATTGATTGTTGCTGATGGCAAACAAGTCTGGGTTTATGATGAAGATTTAGAACAAGTAACTGTTAAAACTCAAAGTAATCAACTTAACCCAATTTATGTGATCATCAATGATGATAAATCGCAGCAGCACTATGACATTAAACATGAGATTCAAAACCAAGGTATTGATTGGATCAGTCTGACGCCAAAAGAAGTCAGTGATGAAGTGAAAACGGTGTGGTTAGCGATTAAAGACCAGCAAGTCAGACAAATTAAAGTGGTCAATAACTTCTCGCAAACCATGGTGTTCGAATTCAGCGAGATCAAAAAGAACCCAGAATTTGAAAAAGGACTGTTTACCTTTGTACCACCTGAAGGTGTTGATGTGGTGCAAGCAATCGCAGAAAATTCAAGCGCCGAATTTTAACGCATCGATGTGCAAGTGACTGCAATGCCACAACACCAGCCACTGGCCGATTTACTGCGCCCCAAAACGCTGGCTGAAGTAGTTGGTCAACAACATTTAGTCAGTGAAGGTAAACCACTTGCTTTGATGACAAGGAACCAATCGCTGCATTCTATGGTGTTTTGGGGGCCTCCAGGTACCGGGAAAACGACATTGGCTCGTATACTCAGCGGCACGATGGATGCCCAGTTGATTAATTTATCTGCTGTATTATCAGGGGTGAAAGACATCCGTTCAGCCATTGAGCAAGCCGAACAATCATTGCCCAAGAGAACGGTGTTATTTGTTGATGAAATCCATCGTTTTAACAAATCCCAACAGGATGCATTTTTACCACATCTGGAAAGTGGTCTCATCACGATGATCGGTGCAACCACCGAGAACCCATCGTTTGCTTTAAACAATGCATTGTTATCACGATTAAAAGTTTATATCCTGAAAAGTCTCAATGATGAAGATTTGGATGTTTTGTTGACAAACAGCCTCACTGCCATCAAATCAAAACTAATAATCAACCAACAACAACGCATGTCTTTGATCCGAGCTGCAGATGGAGATGGTCGTAAATTATTGGGATTATTAGAAATACTGTTAGATTATGTCAATGATTCTGTGGTTGAAGATCATGACATCAATCTGGTAACCAGTGGCCAGACACGGCGGTTTGATAAAGGTGGTGATGAATTTTATGAACAAATTTCAGCTTTGCATAAATGCGTCAGAAGCTCTAATCCAGATGCCGCCTTGTATTGGCTGGCACGGATGCTCGACGGAGGTTGTGATCCTTATTATTTAGCTCGGCGAATTTTACGTATGGCCAGTGAAGACATTGGTAATGCCGATCCCAGGGCTTTGTCGTTGTGTTTAGATGCTTGGCAAAGTTACGAACGCTTAGGAAACCCAGAAGGAGATTTGGCTCTGGCTCAAGCCGTGGCTTACTTAGCCAGTTGTCCGAAAAGCAATGCAGTTTATGTTGCCTTCAATCTGGCACAAGCAGATACCCATAAGCATGGCAGTTTACCGGTTCCCATGCACCTTCGAAATGCGCCAACTCAAATGATGAAAGATGCCGGTTTTGGAAAAGGATACCAATATGACCATGACTCAAATGAGGGCATTGCATTCGATCAAACAGGTTTTCCTGATGCCATGGGAGAAAAATACTATTACCAGCCTGGAATTAAAGGTGATGCACAGGGCCTTGAAGTGAAAATTGCTGAAAAATTAAATTACATCCGTTCGTTGCGTGAATCTGCTCAAGTTGATACAAAGACAATTAAGTCTAGTGGGGAAAAACCATGATGTCTGTATTGGCGGTGGCATTAGGTGGTGCTTTGGGTGCCAGCATACGTTTTGGTGTGAACCAGCTGGTCAGCCAGGTGTTTAATTTTCCAGTTTTTTGGGCTACATTATTGGTCAACGTGATTGGTTGTTTTTTAATGGGTAAGGCTTATAATTATTTCACTCATCATATTGAAGTCAGTGAAACCATGCGCTTATTTGTGACAGTTGGCTTATTAGGTGCTTTAACCACATGGTCTACATTTTCAATGGAAACGGTTCTGATGATTCAAAACGATGAATTAATCACTGCTATTGTTTATACTGTAATCACTACTTTTTTTTGTTTTTTAGCGTTTTTCCTGGGCGTTAAGTTTTGAGGGGTAAATAATGAAAGTTTTCTTTAGATCAATGGTTTTAACTTTATTGTTGTTGACACAGGCTCAAGCTGCTGAAGAATCGGCACCACCAACAGTTATGGCGAAACCAAGCCCTGTTATACCAGGTAATGAGATTTTATTGTTTGATATCATTGAACAAGCGCAATGTGACTTACGATTGTCAGCTGGTAAAAACATCACCAACAGTCCGGGTTATGATTCCCAGCCTAAGTTTTCTCATGATGGTCAAGTGATCTTTTACACCCGTGCAGTTACTGATGTTTCATCCACACAAATGGATATTTACCAATACAACCTAGCCAATGGTGAAACCAAACCCTATTTGAGTACACCATTGAGCGAATATTCACCCACCCCAATGCCACATCAAGCGGGGTTAAGTGTAGTTCAAGTGGATGATAAAGGTGATCAATATTTGGTTTTCTTAAACAATGAGCTAAGTCAAGATAAACAAAGTCAACGGTACAGTGATTTAAAACAGGTTGGTTACTTTAATTGGACCTTGAAAAACCAAAACTGGAGTTTTATTTTGAATGACTCAAGTGGCGGTGATCTTTATCATATGGGTCAAGATAAACAACCCAGTTTATTGGAAAAAAATGTCGGCCGCACGTTCGTAACCGATGCAAAGCATCAACGAATCTTTTACGTCAACAAAAACAGTACGCCATGGCGTATCAACAGCAGAGTTGAAAAAAACAAGGCTGAAGAAGTGATGCCGCTGCCATTAGGAGTAGAGGATTTCACTCTGGACAGCAAAGGTCGATTCTGGGCAGGTCGTGACAACACCTTATTCGTAAGTACGGATCAAACAAGGTGGTATATTGTGGCTGAATTTACCGACCCAAAATTACATCAAATCAGCCGTTTAACCACCAATCCAAAAGCTGATAAGATTGCCATTGTATTTGCAGAAAAAACCATCAGCGAATAGAATATCCACTCAGATTGCGTTCGTAGCTCAGCCGGATAGAGCGGCCGCCTCCTAAGCGGCAGGTCGGGGGTTCAATTCCCTCCGAGCGCACCATCTTTTTATCATGTAAATCAAATAGATAGCTTTTTAGTACAAACCCACTATACACCGTCTCCGTAAAATTGTGCGTAAAATTAATCATGTTTTTGATTTTTTGTTAACAAAAAGCCACCTTAAAGGCAGCTTTTTTGTTCACCGATTATATGATCTATTCGGCACCAGTGATGGTATAAGAACCTAAAGGTGCGTAAATACTCTGATCATTGGCCAATGACTTGGATTCATCAAGTGCAACAGCTGCTTTTGCATAGCAATCATGACCTTTTTGTAGTTTCCAAAGGAATGAGAACTCTACAGCAGCATGGCTTGGTAAAAGCTCCCCATCTGGTCCTAATAGTGTGACCAATAGATCGCCTTCATAGTTGCCGGGAAGGTTCATTTCTGTTTCAATCAGTTGAGAAATAGAATTGACTTCGACGCCATCACTTTCCAAATGCTTATCAGCAGTTTGAATCCTTACAGTAGAACCTACTGGAACATTTCTGCACTGAGCTCTTAAAACAAAGTTTTCGTTGGTACCATCTTGATTGAAAACTTTGAGCTTGGTGACTGATTCTGTTTGTGGGTTAACATTGTGCCAAGCAGAGGCGCCATTGTGTGTGATCCAGGTTGTTGAATTCCAGTTGCTGTTTGATATGCCTAATGGATCGTTAGATTTAAAAAATTGATCATTAATTGCCGCAATAACACAGACATGATCGGTTGATTTGGGTTCAAAATAGAAAGCCTCTGAAGCACCTCGATCTCCCAAGGGCATAGGGCCTGGTTTATTATCAGATAATAAAACAGCGCCTTCTTGCTTGTCTCCATCAGCAGTAAAGCATTGCACCCAACTGCTTGGTGGTTGGTTAAAACCTCCGGTGGTATAAAACATTTGTGCTTTGGGTAAAAGACTACCAACAAAATCTTTATTTTGAACTCGGATATAAATGTAATTTTTTCCAACTGATGGCTGTTTCCAATACTCGTTATTCCAGTTTTTAATCAGTTGGCTGGGCATTAACGGAGTGTCTTGATTACAAACGATGTCAATACTTTGACTGTATGACCCTTGGGCTGGGATTTGTCCTGTGTCACTGATGTTGTTTCGAGACAATGAGCCTCGCCACTGTTTCATTGCATTTTGGGCATATTTATCTGCTTGAGCTGGACTTAAGCTTAAAGCTTGTACCATATGCTTACTTAGGATCGAAGAATCCATTTGAATGACAACCCAGTATGTATCTGCAAACACTGCAGATGTAACATTTGCGATGTCTTGAAATGTAATTCTTGGGTTGGCTCTTTGATACATCTGGTACATGGCATCTGTGTCATAGTCACCAGCTTTGTAATACGCTATGGCAGCTTCCCACAATTCAGAAATGTTTCTTATTTCACTGCTCGATGAGAGACTTTCATTTAATTTTAGTTTTCTTAACGTGTTCATAATTATTATCTTCTATCAATTCCTACTCTTTTCAAATTGAGGCTTTTCGGTTTCCGCCTATTGTTGATAGCTTAGAATGTTAGATTGGGGTTAAACATTACAGGAGATAACAGGCTATATCAGTTTATTACATGGCTTAGTTATTGTGGGGATAGGTCAGTGAGTGAAAATTTTGTTTTAAATTAGATGTTATTGATTTCAAAATATACCAACCATTTTACTTTTTAAATTTGTGTATAAAAAAACCACTTGCTTGAGATCAAACAAGTGGTTTGAAACTGTACAGGTTGTGATTTATTAACAAGAACCCCAAATTACACCGCTCCACAATTCTGTGTCATTGGCATAGACTGTGGCTTTAATCCCATCAAAAGGTGGGACGCCAATTCTGAATCCACAGGTTTCCATACACACTTTGACAGATGTACCACTGGGTATTGGAAGGGATACGTCAAAGCAAATGTCTCCTACTATTGGAAAATTTACAC
>CALDFB010000204.1 GCA_937942365.1 uncultured Marinicella sp.
CAGCTGATCCTGGGTTTATCCATGTATTCTTTACCACGATCAAAGGCCCATATTTTTTCCATTTGTGGAGTACTGACTGAAATCACACCTATGGCACCGCGATCAACCAAAGCTTTGGTCGCTGTGCGTGAATAATGCGAACCTTCTTCACTGGGAAAATCAATCGGCTTACCGCGTAAGACCACCGCAATCTTACCTGTCAAATCAATGTGATCAAAATCCGAGTATTTCAAATATGGAGCGTCGATACCAAAACCCGCAAACACCAACTCAGCAGAAACTTCAGATTTAAGCCGATTAACAGATGGACTCACTAAAAACTCAGATAAAAACTTAAGCTCATGCTCTCCGTCATCATCAGTGATTGACATCCTTGGTGAGTCTAAATCCAGCAAAGCCGATTTAAAAGGTACACGTTGTTGGTATGTCCCATCATCACCTGCAGGCACAATACCCATTTTGGCGAATTCTGTTGCTATATACTGCGAAGCCACTTCATGACCTTCACTACCTGTATCCCTGCCTTTCAATAAATCAGAAGCCAGAAAATCCATATGCGCTTCAAATCGCTTGGCCGTGTCGGAATGAACGGCTTGATATGGTGTAAAAAGAATTATTAGCATGAAGAAAAGAAGAACAATTTGTGATGAATTTTTCATGAGAAATGTACGTGAGCAGAAAAAATGAAATGACATCATAAACAAATTACATCCAATTGAACATAGCCAACAAGTCACAAAGTACTGTTGTTAACTGGTGATGCATTGGGCGTATTTGTTATTAATAAAACGTCGTTCCAGCCGAGCCGGTAGGCGAGCGGCTGGAATCTAAGTGCGTAATAGATCAGTTTAATCAGGTTCCATTATGAAAAAGTCTAAGCTCATTGATTATGATCCATAAGTGAAAGAAACTTTAACCCTATTGGAGTTTTAAAGATCCTGAATGTACCACAAAAATACAGGATAACCTCGTAGGGTGTGCCCCTTGTGGGTACCTGATTTATTTAAAAAAACATACCATCCAAACGCCCAGGGGTAATCCCCCCATTTTGAACTGACTTCAAATCACTCAAAACCATTGGCAAAAATCACTTCACTGCCTAAAGCCTGAATACAACTGGGGAAGTTTGCCAGTACTTGTGTTTCCAACAATCCGATCACTGTGGGGTGAAACTCTTCATCATTTAGACCACAATCTGGACCGCCGTTACTGGTATCAAAATGACAATAACTCATGATGGTTCCTTTACCTCCAACAGGGCAACTAACGGAACCGTTGTAACATTTCATTGACTCACCACTAAAACATGTATCTACCTCAGGTGAGTAACAGTGTGTATGAGGTGAACCTAAATTATGCCCCAGTTCATGCGCAACAAATTGTGAGGTAAACCCTACAGATAAGTTCGTTCCTATGCGATTGACACTGTAGCTACCAGCAGTTTCAGTGCCACCATTGACTAAAAAGCCCGTTTCGCAATACTGGTTAATCCAGGCAATTCCAGAAAAAAAATCGGGTGTAATTTGACCGCTGAGCATCATAGCAAAATCACGATTCACTGCAGAGTTATTAACCCGCCAATACTCACCAAAGTCTGTTAGGTAATTAATGATATTTGACTCAGTTGGATAAGGGTCAGTTGTAGTCCGTAAAAACACATCACCAATCAAGAGTCTTAATGCAATGTCTCGCTCGTAAAACACATTCATACCGACAAATAAACCGGCAATATAATTCATAGCAACAGTGGTGCTATTACCTTTACCTGCCATCCATTCTGTATCTGTATCCACAGCGACCACTGTTTCGTAATCAACCGAACCCATTTTCAGTTCTAGACTTTTAGAGCCTAAGGCTTTTTTGACATCTGCCAATGGATCACCTGGCTGATCTTGAATTGAGGTGTGACATTGTTGAGAATTGGCAGTTTTTTCTTTATCTGCATTATGATTTCTGAAATCTAAACCTGTTTGTAAATTTCCAGAAATATCGAGCGTGACTCCAGCTTGATTGATGATCCCAGTGACATCAGCTGTTTGTCGGTTCACCAATAAACCAACACCATGCTCAATAGAACTGAAGGCCATTAAGTCAAAGGTCGGCAAAGCTTGTTTTCCTTGACCTGAAACCAACCAAATTTTCGCATCAGGTGCCATCAATTCATAACGAGTAAGCGTGATATCAGCTTGATTATTTGTATCGCTGTTTTCCCCATTCAATCTGATCACAGATGATGGAAAATGAGAAACCCTTATTTCTTGATTAACTTTTGCTGCCAATATATTTTGTATTGCATGTGTTGTTAGATGCCAGCTCTGTTCTCGAATCAACGGTCTTGATTCATCTTTTAATTTTACCAAAGATGACCATGAGTCATTGGATGACTTCTTGTTTAAATAATCATTTTCTGCCAAAGAATTTTCTGTCAACAAAGTCATACATAAGCAACTAAAAAACCAATATTCTTTTTTAATCATTTTTCTGTCCTTTCGTTTAAACCGTGATTGTTTCTCGATCAATCATTTTTGTAGTTTATTGCGATAATTAACTGAGTTTATTATGGTCATATACAGTTTGTCTAATGAATATGAATAAATGAAAAGAGTGTATATCAATAAAAAAACATCTATTTATGGATCAGGTGACATAAATAGATACCTCAATTCGCCACGCCCAGTCTGAACAACTAAAAAGGCCCTGAATATACAGGGCCTAGATTCATCAAACGAAAGCTTAAGTATATTTCTAGGTGGTTTTTCTGTGATACCAAACCAGCCCCATCATACTCAACCACAACAGCAAGATACTCCACCATGAATTCACCGGCACCATCGCTGGAGGACCTCCAACCACAACCCCAAATATAATTGATTCACTTTCTGGATCATCTGAATCGATGGTGACTACCTGTGTATCAGGAGTGATTGGCGTATTACATTCTGTCAATTCAGCACTACTGGTATCATAGTTCAATACATAACATGCTTGAGGGTTAGGTGGCGCTGGCGCTAATGCCACTGGTAAGTTTTCAAATAAGAAGCTACCTGTACCATCAGTGTCCATAGAACCGATCACATCATCACCCACATTATCACAATCCAGGTCTCTTGATAAAATAACTGTGACGCCACTGATTTCTTCACCTGCATCTTGACTGCCATTCTCAGGCGAGTCATCACAATACAACAGACCTGATACCTGGCCATTATTAGCATACACACCCACGTCTATGGTTGGATCAACATCAGTCAAGCTGATATTTTGCACTTGACCTGTTGTGAGATCAGCATCTGAATCCGTTGCATCTGAACCTTGGTTCTGTGCGGTATAAACATAATCTGCAGGCAAACCGGTGAATTCAACACAATAATCACCTGGGTCTAAATCTGGGAAGTTGTAATAACCATCTGTTGCAGGCACACCTCCGGTAGCTGTACTGGTTGTATCAACTGGAGCTCCTGAACAATCGGCATTGTCATACAAGTTAACTGTAATGCCATTCACACCAGGCTCATCTGAGTCTTGCTGACCATCCTGGTTATTGTCATACCAAACAAAATCACCTAATGATAAGTTATCATCAAAACCAAAATTATTATCAACACTGTCAGGATCACCGGTATCCAGATCAGGGCCTTGAGAAGTTGACGTGATACCACTGTCACAAACACCTAAATCTGTATCACTGT
>CALDFB010000205.1 GCA_937942365.1 uncultured Marinicella sp.
TGATGTTGTTTTTGTTATTGTCCATATTCTCTAACCAATGGTTTGATGTTTTTTCATAATGCTGACCAGAATTCATCCAACGCCTGTCAATTTTTAATCTTTCCTGAAAATGATAAAAAGTATCCGCTGCTGGCATTTGCCCACCGCTAAAAAAATGCTTGGCCATCCAATTATCTTCACCTTCCGCAATAAATGGGTACATCAAAAACCTATGACAAAAAACATGCACGAATAATTTTCCATCATCTTTTAACCAATCAGCAATGTTATTGAATAAACTTTGGTAGTTACGAACATGTTCAAACATTTCAATGGAAATAACCCGATCATAAGAGTCATCCAATGCCAGCTCATTGATATCGCAGGTTATGATATTCACATGATCCAAACCGCGTTCTTTGGCTTGAGACATGATGTAGCGACGTTGGGAATTTGAGTTTGAAACACCAGTTATTTTAGAGTTGGGTAATTTTTCAGCCAGATATAATGTAATCGAACCCCAGCCACAACCCAGCTCCAATATATCTTGACCATCAACGAATTCACCACGCTCCAGATATAAGGCCAGCATATTTTCTTCAGCTTCATCAAGGCTTTCATGATGGTTATAGTAACAAGATGAGTATTTTCTTCTGCTTCCCAATGCATGGTGATAAAAACCTGCATCCACCTCATAATGTTGCTCATTGGCTTTATCAGTATCTATGGCTAATGCAGATTTTTTAAGCTCATTTAAAAAATCATGATATCTTTGGTCACATAATTCCACCAGATCAGCTTTTTCTTCTACCAACCGCTGTCTGACCAACTTTCTGATGCCAGCTCGAACTATAAAATCTGGAAAATAGCCTCGCTCAATCCATTGAATCAACGTTTTAATCATTTTTTGGTCTCCATAAAATAAAAGCACTGGTGCGATTCATATAATCTTGATATAACTGCCCACGTTTTTTTAAGGCCTGTTGTTCTGAAAATGGTATACCAGTGAGTTTGAGTAAAAAAAGTAACATAACTCCAACCACCAAACATGACCACCCAAAATAGCTTGTATCCCATAATAAAATTGGGTAGACAAACCAGTGTAGCCACTCAAAGAAATAATTAGGGTGTCTTGAATATTTCCACAGTCCCTGATCACAAACCTGGCTGTTGTCGTGATTGCGTTTAAATTGGAGCAGTTGGTGGTCAGAAATGGTCACACCTATCAACGCCAATACGCCCCAAACGACTGCTGATATAATTTGTATGTTGGTTAACACAGCTGAGGTAATGACCCAATAAGCAGGTAAAGAAAACAATACAGACAAAACAGCTTGAAAAAGGAAAAAGCTTAAAAACTTGAGTTGAGTCCCCTCCGACCAATGTGCTCGAAGATTCTGGTACCTGCTGTCTTCATGCCTTACGTCATAGCGAATAACAAGGTGAAACAATAAACGTAAATACCATAATATTGGAAACAACATGACCAACATGATGTTTTCCCATGGCGCATTAACCTGTACCAGAAAGATCACAGCACATAATATTATGCCCAGTGTCCAAGCAATATCTACAGTGTCTGCATTACTGGTTAATCGCTGCCTGTTCCACGCCAAAAGCTGAACAAAAACGCAACTCAAAATACACAATATGATTGGATGACTAAACATGGATGGCTTTTTCCTCCTTAGTTAGCATGAGTAGCACCACCAATAAAAAATATGCCAACCAGCTGAGTCCAATAAAAACTGAAGTAAATCCAACATCTGGTATGTATGCCGCACCTAATTTTCCAGCCGAAATATAACTCAAAGGTGCACCAACCATCATGATCAAACCTCCCAATATAGGGTGATTTAACAACCATTGCATGCCTATACGAATAGTGGCACCAAACCCAACCCACAGCATCAAAATCCAAAGCGGTGGCAACCACCCTAAATCAGGTTGATTATGAGCATAAACAACCCAACCTTGATGCATCATCAGCCCATCAATCATCAAGCCAGCCAACAAACTCAATGCAATGATTTTATAATCCAGTTGAGTTATTCCCGCATAAAAATAATTGAATCCAAGCAACAGCACCAAGGCAATTCCAGCAGGCCAAATGATGCCGTTTGCCGCACCGAGCACACTGGCAAGCCAAAGTAAGTTCAAAAATATAATGTTAGCAATGACCACTATTTAATGGCCAAAATTGAGGCTCTTCTATTTTTTGGTTTAGCCAATAAAATATGTACATCGCTGATGGCTCGCTCCATGAAACCTCCTTCACAGTAACTGAAGTAGAATCGCCACATACGTTGAAAGTCTTCTGCATAACCCGCCGCTTCAATCGCGGCTATGTTGTCATTAAATTGGGTTTGCCAGTCACGTAAGGTGTAGGCATAGCTCTCGCCAAAATCTTCTAGATTAACCAGTTTCATTGCTGTGCTGGCAGCATTGGCAGTTAGTATTGCCCCCACTGATGGGATAAAACTACCTGGAAAAATATATTTTTTGATGAAGTCGACTGATTTCAATGCTTGTTGATACCTGCTGTCTTCAATGGTGATGGCTTGAATCAGTGCCAACCCATCATCCTTTAACAAATGATCAATTTGTTTGAGATATGTGGGTAAAAAATGATGCCCCACTGCTTCTATCATCTCGATAGACACCAATTTATCAAACTCACCTGCAAGTAATCTATAGTCTTGTTTAAGCAATGTGATGTTACCTTCCAGTCCTTTGGCTTTGATCAACTCAGCTGTATAACTGTACTGCTGTTCTGAAATGGTCGTTGTGGTGACATGACAACCGTAATTTTCTGCGGCATAAATAGCAAAACCACCCCATCCTGTTCCGATTTCCATGACTTGATCACTTGCTTTTAAATCCAATTTTTCACAAATAGTTCTTAATTTTCGTTCACTTGCAATTTCAAGATCCTCATCAGGATGCTGGTAGATAGCCGATGAATACATCATCCGTGAATCTAGAAACTGCTCAAACAGATCATTGCCTAAATCGTAATGCCCTGCAATATTTTTACGACTGCCTGCAAGGGTGTTTTTATTAAAGAAATGTCCAATTTTTAAAAGTGCATTTTTGAATTTTGCACTGCCGCCTTCCATGTCATCCAATAAATCCCGGTTACGCACAAATATTTGTATCAATGCGGTCAAGTCATCACAATCCCAATCTCCTGCAATGTATGATTCAGCAGCCCCTATACTGCCTTGAAACGCCACGTCTGAGTAAAAATTTTCATTGTACAGTGTTATGGTGGCCTGCAAATCAGACGTTTGATCACCAAAAACCATCACATCGCCACCAGTTTTTATGTTGAGCTGTGCCGATTTAAGGTCAGATAGGTGTTTGAGTACTTGCTTCTTGATAAATGCTTTCATATAACTTTTTTTGGAGGCACTTTTTCTGGCTATCGCTTCACTTGAATTCATATATTTTCCAATTTTGGATCATAACATCAGGGTATTGATCATTAATTCTGGTTTTAGTTTTTTTGCTTGTTTTTAGGGTGGTCAAAAATGGGAACTCTCTTGCACCATAATTTAAAAGCTTGCCAATAAATTCCGATTGACATTTTCCAAGGCTGAAAGGGTCTTTTGACCATAAAGCCATGAGACTTATTTTCCACATAGCGTGTGATTTTTGTGTCTAAAACCACACTCAAGAGTGTTTCATCTTGTTGTTTCACTTTCATAATGACTGCGATTTGTTTGGCATTGACCTTAAAACGCCATGTATATTGCATAT
The DNA here is from genome assembly GCA_937942365.1 of uncultured Marinicella sp. GTDB lineage: Bacteria > Pseudomonadota > Gammaproteobacteria > Xanthomonadales > Marinicellaceae > Marinicella. The sequence goes on from CALDFB010000205.1 coordinate 3,742, forward strand.
CCATCGCCACAAATGGACTGATGTGGAACTGTTTCGTGAAATCAAAAGATAAATACCCTGCCTTGCAAATGGCATGATCACATTCATGTAAATACAAATGTTTTTCACCCCATGGGGTATTGTTAATTTCAGAAATGATATAAACCAAATCAGTACCTTTATTTCCCAACTCAGTATTGCGGTAACAAAAATAAAAGTTAACGGAATTAAACCCATAACCTAAAAATCTTGGGTGCGTGAATAAAAGCACTTTTCCATCAAATTCTTGGTCCGTTTTTTCTCTGATGTACTGCTGTAGTTTTGCTTTGATTGATTGTTCGTCATCCTTAACATAGTCCCTGTCATTCATACCGAAAATTGACCAGCGGTTGTGCCCCCACAATGATGATCGATCAAACCACTGACCCATCTGATCAAGGTCAAAAACGCACCAGCACATGTTATATTTAAATCGATGTGGTTGAGGCTTTAAGCGATGATGAATAACAAAACCATCGGCATAACCTGCTTCTAAGGGCATTGATTGCACCGAGCCATTAAAATCACCACTCACAATGTATTTTTAATCAGTTGAGCCACCTGAACACCACTGCGCGCACCATCCTCATGAAAACCCCAGCCCAAATAAGCACCACAGTAGTAAGTGTTATTTTTACCTTGCAACTGTGATATTGATTTTTGTGCAGCCAATGTTTTTCGTGTATAAACCGGATGATGGTATTTTTTTGACACCAATATTTTTTCAGGATTGATGTATTCACTTTGATTTAAACTCACAATTAAAGGTGTTTCACATGGCAATGATTGTAATAGATTCATGTAATAATTCACGGTACAAACCGGTTTGTGTTCTATATGCCGATTAACACTCCAACTGGCCCAAGCCGCTTTATTTTTAGGTAACAAAGAAATGTCGGTGTGCAAATCCATTTGATTTTCAACATAGGGAATCCCTTCCAAAGCCACTTGCTCATCCACACTGGCGTCAGCCAATAGTCGTAAAGTTACATCAGTATGTGTGGCAAAAACAACATGATCATAAGTATTCGACCCTTTATCAGTAAGCACTTTAACTGACTGATCCGATCTGACAACTTGTTTAACGGGTTCAGCTAACTTGATAACACCTTGCATATGGTCAACCAAAGCGTTCACATAACTTTGAGACCCATTTTTTATGGTGCGCCATTCTGGACGTTTATTCAACTGCAACATTTGATGGTTCTTCATAAACTGCAGCATAAACACCAATGGATAGTCTTTCACAGACTCAAAATCACCAGACCACAAGGCGCTGACCATGGGAATGATGTGTTCATTGATGAAATAGTCACTGTAATTATGCTTTTTTAGATATTCAAAAACGCTCAAATCAGAATCACTGTCTAGCAACTCTTCTGCTGAGTCATAAAATCTTTTTATATCAAATATCATGCGATAAAATTTAGGTTTAAATAGGTTTGATTTTTGACAAAACAAAGCCCTTAAATTGGTTGCATTGTATTCCAGTCCTGTTAATCGATTTGAAACAGCAAAGCTCATATCAGACTTGATAGATTCAACGCCATATTTTGTCAGCATGGCGTTAAAGTGTTGATAAACATCCTCATTAAATACAATAAAGCCTGTATCTACATTGATAGATTGACCATCCACCTCTACATGTTGTGTGTTGGCATGACCACCTAAATAATCTGCCTGTTCATACAAGGTATAATCGACCAAACCATTAAGTTCATCAGCCACCTTTAAACCACTGATGCCACCACCTATTATGGCTACCTTCATGATTCAGCCCTGATAATTTTCTTTTCCAATAAGTCTTTGTTGGGGTATTTCAAGTCCCAAATCAGTCCTAATTTGTACATGATGTATAACCCATAATAACTGAAATCAACTTGCCACCACTTGAATCCTTGTTTTACTGAACCCGGACTGCAATGGTGGTTATTATGCCAACCTTCACCCAAAGTGAAAATTGCCAACACAAAATTATTGCGACTGTCATCATTGGTTTCATACGTTCTGAACCCAAACATGTGCGCCAAAGAATTGATGCAATAGGTCACATGTGACAGCATCACTGTTGAAATAAAATAACCCCAAATTAACAATTGTCCAGCACTGGTGTTTAATTCTGGATACGCGCTTTCAAGATAACCACCCAAGATGAATAAAGCAGTGGCTAATATGATGGGAAAAATAATGTCATAACGATCGATGAAATTAAGTTCAGGAAACTGTTTCAAATCTTTCACATGTTTAGATTTAACTTGGAAGTTCTTTTTCATCAAGAACCATTTGATGTGACTGTGCCAAAAACCATCTCTTGGCGAGTGTCCATCGTCAGCATCATCGGCATGAATATGATGGTGTCGATGATGAGCTGCCCACCAAATAGGGCCTCTTTGTGTTGCAGTTGCACCAATGGCAGCAAAGACAGCTTGAACAGGCCTAGATGTTTTGAATGACTTGTGCGAAAAATAACGGTGGTAAAAAGCAGTGATGGCAAACATCCTAATAAAATAAGACAGCATACAAACCAAAACCGCGAGCCAGGACACACCCACAACAAAAACCAACAAACAAGCTAAATGCAAACCAATAAATGGCACAATTCTGCTCCAATCTATGGCCTCTGGGTCTTTTAATAACTCAACTTGGCTTTGAGAATTATCAAACCATTTGATGAAAAACTGTTTCATGTAAATATCAGGTTATAAAGTTTAAATGTTATTCATGGCTGGTGAAAAAACTGTGAACAACAATTCATTCAATTGAACAAGTTCACACCATATACACACCAAATCTCTTAGTATGAAATTTTATCAATACGAATAATCGTTATGAAAACCCTTATTGCTGTGATATTGGCCACTATTTTGCTTTATGCATGCAGCCAATCACCCAAATTAAAACACAATCGCACGGCAGAACAGTATTTTTCTCACCTGGCAGCAACACCTGCCACATCGGAACATGATGTCGCATATACATTTGGCAAAATATTTGCTGACTTCAAACAAGGCGCTACAGAAAATAATATCAGATCAGTGTACGCAGATGAGTTATATTTTAACGACACTTTAAAAATCATTGATAACATCGACGAATTAGTGGTTTACATGTCAGAATCTGCTGAGCATGTAAACAGCACAACAGTAGACATCTTAGACGTGATTCGCAGTGATCATGATTATTTCATTCGCTGGTCTATGAAAATGGACATTGATGTGAAAGGTAAAGACATCTTATCTCATTCTATAGGAATGACCCAATTAAGATTTAATGAGTATGGTAAAGTAGTATTCCATCAAGACTTTTGGGATTCATCTGAAGCATTCTTTGAACACTTACCTGTTATGGGACGTTTTGTCAAAAAAGTGAAATCTATGTTATAACCTTGTACCACTATGAAAAAATTAATCATTTTATTAATCATCTTCTCTTTTGGTGTACATGCCAAACAATACTTACCTGACACAGTCTTACAGGATGAAGTCATATTTGAACGCTGCAATGACTATACCTTGCGTTATGGTCTGGTTATTAAAGTTGCAGAAATAGGCTGGTATGCGCCAGATTGTCAAAACAAATCATTGCTAGAAACAAGCGACAAAATTTTAAGATTTCATTATTTCAAAAATGTGGAAGCAGAATTTTTTAAGGAAAGTGCTGAAGAATACTTCATCTTGAACCTTGAAAAAAACAGCATTCAGCCGGGCTTGTCTGAAGCCTTAAAAGTATTTAATAATGGGTATTGTGATATCCAACCAGGACAATACTTTCAGTTGCATCATTCCAATGACAATACCTTAAGTTTATTCAGAAACGAAGAATTATTGGCCACCACTGAAAATGCATTTCTAGCTCGAAACTATTTCAATATATGGTTTGGAAAAAAACCAGTGATTGAAAAACTAAGAAATGCCTTTTTATAAGCTACCATTTGCCAAAAAATAAAATAAAATCAATCTAGATCGATGTTCTTGGTATATAGGGATATACAGAGTGGCAAGTAAGTAGTGTTACTTAAAATAAAAAAAACGACCTACCTGAAACTCGGCCTCTTATTAACAGATGTGATATCCAGCCTTAAAATATAAAATACATCAACACAAATAGATGCCTAAAGCTTCGGGATCCTGCTCCATTCTCTCGGTTGGCCGCATACAACTGTTCTTGGGTAATATTTACATACCAGAATCAATGAATTTAATTCAGATTGAATCAGAAAAAAGCAATCATCTAAGATCATGGCTCTAATGCCTCAAAAATTACCTCCTTGTCTTCTTGTTGACTTTAGGCTTGGTGTTTCTGCGCGGTTTTCTTCTGGGAGAATTTTTACGTTGTGATTTTTTTCGATCGACTTTCTGGCTTTTTGGCTTTTTAGGCGGTGTACCCAGTTTTTTCAATTCAGATTTACGGCCACACAATCGGCCATTCCACAGAATATCCATAATCTCTTTGGGCATATCTGCTGGTAAATCTACAGTGGTTACCTGATCGTAAATATCAATTTGACCGATGTATTCACGATCTAACTCTGCTTCGTTACAAATCATGCCAACAATATTACTGGGCTTAACACCTTGTTCACGGCCCACTGCTAACTCAAATCGTTCCATTTCAATCTCTGGATGGTCATTCAAAGGTACAGGCGTTGGATCTATGAACTCATTGGCAGCATTGCGTTTGGTGCGACTGTGCTGATTACCTGAATCAGAACCCCTGTCATCAACTTTGGTTTTTATTCCTTTATTGCGTTCGTGAATCTCACCTTTGCTTTCTGTGAGCAACATACCTTTATCACCGTGCATCATATAAGCCAATGCAGCAGCGATTTGTTTGGGTGCAAAGTCCGTTTCGGTTTCAAATTCATCCACCAATTGATTGTAAACAGACAAATCTTTGGCTGCCAAAGTTTGGTTGATTTGGTTTTTAAAACGCTGCATCCGATTGTCATTGATGTCTGCAACTGTTGGAATGTTCATCGGTTGAATCGGTTGCTTCGTGGCCTTTTCAATCATGCGAAGCATTCGCTGTTCTCGCCTTGAAATAAACAATATGGCCTCACCTGATCTACCTGCTCGACCTGTTCTTCCTATTCTGTGCACATAAGATTCAGTGTCATAAGGTATATCAAAATTAATGACATGACTGATTCTATCAACATCCAAACCACGGGCTACTACGTCGGTACCAATGAGGATATCTATTGAACTTCTTTTCAACTTAGTCACCAATCTTTCTCGCTGTTTTTGAACCATGTCACCATTCAATGCTTCTGCAGAGAATCCACGTGCTTGTAGTTTTTCAGCCAATTCCTCTGTGGCCATTTTGGTCCTTACAAAAATCAGAACCCCATCAAACTCTTCAACCTCTAAAACCCGGGTCAAAGCTTCTAACTTTTTCAAGCCACTGACCATCCAGTATCGTTGGTTGATATTTTTTGCGGTGGTAGTTTTGGTTTCAATTTTGATATCGACTGGTTTATTAAGATGGTTGACTGCTACTTTCTTCACTTCTTTGGGCATGGTGGCAGAAAATAATGCAATCTGCCTGTCTTTAGGGGTGTGACTTAAAATCCAATCTACATCATCTATAAAACCCATTCTCAGCATTTCATCTGCTTCGTCTAACACCAATGTATTCAATTGATCTAACTTCAATGTTTTGCGACGCATGTGATCCATCACTCGACCCGGTGTTCCTACTACGACTTGTACACCTCGCTTTAATTGCTTTAATTGGATGGTGTAACTTTGGCCACCATAAATGGGTAAAACATGAAATCCATTTATATGGCGTGCATAGGACTGAAAAGCTTCTGCAACCTGAATCGCAAGCTCTCTTGTTGGAGTTAATACCAATACTTGAACATGTGATGCCTGCATATCCAAATTAGATAAAATCGGTAATGCAAACGCAGCCGTTTTACCTGTACCCGTTTGTGCCTGGCCCAATACATCTTTTCCTGCCAATATAGGCGGAATACTGGCAGCTTGAATCGGCGATGGTTGTTCGTAACCATTTTCTTTGATTGATTTAAGTATCTCAGACGACAGATTCAAGTCATCAAAAGTTTTTGGTTGGCTAGGATGCGACATAATATGATGTTATCTTTAGGGGTAATAAGAAAAGTGTGCGGATTATAAAGCAAGCATGAGCAAATAGCACCGCAAAGGTGTGTTATTGATCACTATACAGCTTTTAGTGGCTAACTCAAACTTGATTTATCAATGAAATATCGTCGTTATATAATTTTAAAACTTTTTTATCCATGACTTTAAACCACAGCGGGGGTATGTATGCCAAGATAAACATCCCCATATACCCAGCAGGTAATTGTGGTGCTTGATCGAAATGCCTTAAGCTTTGGTATCCTCTGGCCGGGTTTGCATGATGATCAGAGTGGCGTTGTAAGTGGAACAGTACCAAATTAGAAATTAAATGATTAGAGTTCCATGAGTGCCAAGGCTCACATCGTTCATATTTGCCTTGTGAATTTTTTTGACGCAATAAACCATAATGTTCGATGTAATTGGCACTGGTTAATTGCCACCAAACGACCGGTACGTGTAGCAACAATATGAACAATGCCATTGGCCCCAATAACCAAGTAAGTGTCGCATAAATAATCACTGTCATTAGGTAAGAATGTAAAATTTGATTGTCTGTTGAATACCATGCCAGCCCTTTTCGAGATAAGCGCTGAGTTTCAATGCGCCAAGCACGTTTAAAACCACCTGGCAACTCTCGTAATACAAACCGATATATGCTCTCTCCCATGCGTGAACTGGCTGTATCTTCTGGTGTGGCTACCTCGCGATGGTGCCCTGCATTATGCTCTATATTAAAATGCCCATAAGCACCACTGGCTAATGCCAGCTTAGCTAAGTTCTTACTTAAACGATCTTTTTTATGCCCCAGTTCATGTCCTAAATTAACCACCAAGCCACCAAAGACACCTAATGTGATTAACAACACCCCATTCATCCATAATGACAATGACTGACTGACCATGAAGTTAATGGTGTAATAGAACACAAAAAAGTGTATGGGTAATAGCAAATAAAGAACCCAGTCATAAAAAGCCGTTTGCTCTAATTCAACTACTTGCTCATCATTTGGGTTTGATACATCGGTTGAAAAAATCAGATCAAGTAATGGAATACCTATATATATAAATAACAATGGCACCAATAATAAAAATGGTTGTTCAAATTGTTGATATAAAATAATGCCAGTTAATCCCACCATGGGTAATAAGGTAGAAAGTATCCAAAGGTATTTTTTTGGTTTTTGTGTTTTCATATGGATGCTTAAAAAAGGATCAATGTAACTTATCATGATACAACTGACTGACCGTTCGGTCAATGTTTTTGCCACAACTTTATGACAAAATTTACCTGTTTTGTTTGTTTCTCATAGTTGAGTGATAACCAACACTGATGAAAAAACGTTAATGATTAACTGTAAAAATCAACCAAAATATAAATTACAACAAATATGATTTACCGTTAGAAATGGTGATAGGCAGTACACTTTAGCAGATTATATTTTAAAGTACCTAGCTCATATGGCCACATAAAAGGATGAAATAATTAAACATAAAAATTTGTAATAGTGTATCTCTGGATTATTTTTTTGCGCTAAGATAATATTTGTGAATCAGCTTGGTTTGAAGGCTTGAATTATTGGAAATGAATCAAATATAAAGATTTGAGATAAAATTAAAACTAACATGACAGAAAAACAAAATAAAAATGAATTGGGTGCCGAACTACTGGAGCAGGTTGAATCAGAGTTCAAAGAACCCAAAATGTATAAAGTCATGCTGCTTAATGATGATTACACACCCATGGACTTCGTTATTGAAGTATTACAAAAATTCTTCGATATGGACGAACAACAAGCCACTCAAATCATGCTCCATGTTCACACCAGAGGTAAAGGTTTATGTGGTGTTTATACACATGAAGTGGCTGAGACTAAAACGGCTTTAGTTAATGAGTATGCCAAGGAACATGAACATCCATTATTATGCGTAGCGGAGGTGGTTTAATGTTAGATATTCACTTAGATGAAAGCATCAATAAAATCTACAACTTAGCTCGCAAACGTCGACATGAGTTATTAACGATGGAACATTTGATGTTGGCTCTTATCAATAACAAACATGCCGCTCAAATCCTTAAAAATGTGGGTGCTGATAAACAGTTACTTCAACAGGAATTAGAAGTATTGATTGGACAGCATGTCAAAATATTACCTGCTGATTCTGAATCAGAAACACAGCCCACTTTAGCATTTCGTCGTGTTATTCAACGTGCTATCTATTCAGCTCAATCAGCAGAGTTAAAAAATGTCACAGGTGATCGTGTACTGGTAGCCATGTTTGACGAGATGGATTCGCATGTGGTTTATTTGCTCAACAAACAAGGTATCACCCGTTTTGATGTGGTTCGCAGCATAGCTCACGGTGACCCTGATAATAGTAGCCATACTTTGCAACCTGATACAGTAGAGCCAAGTGATGAATCAATGGCTGAAACGGAAAATAAAGATTCTGGTAAAGAATTTCTGGTTGATCTAAACGCCAAAGCAGCAGCTGGTGACATAGACCCCTTAATAGGGCGATCCAGTGAACTTGAACGCATGATCCAAATATTGATGCGCAGATCAAAAAACAATCCATTATTGGTGGGTGAACCTGGGGTTGGAAAAACTGCCATTGCTGAAGGTTTGGCGTTGCACATTGTGAATCAACAAGTACCTGAAGTGATGATGGACGCGCAGGTTTTTGCCCTAGATCTTGGCGGATTATTGGCAGGAACAAAATACAGAGGTGATTTTGAAAAACGTTTGAAAGCGGTGATCAAATACATCCAAGAAATAGATCATGCCATCATGTTTATTGATGAAATACATACCATTATTGGTGCTGGAGCTGTTTCAGGTGGTTCTTTAGATGCTTCCAATTTACTCAAGCCAGCTTTAAGTAAAGGAAAACTCAGGTGTATAGGTGCCACAACACATGACGAAGTTCGAACCGTATTTGATAGAGATCGCGCTTTATCTCGCCGCTTTCAGAAAATAACTGTCACTGAACCCACCCAAGATGAAGCCATTCAAATCATGCAAGGATTACAACCTCATTTTGAGGCATTTCATGGCGTTATTTATGAAGACTCTGCCATTTCTGCAGCTGTTAAATTATCAGCCAAGCACATCAGTGACAAATTCTTACCAGATAAAGCGATAGATGCAGTTGATGAAGCTGGTTCTTGGCAGAAGATCAAAGGATTGCAAGATCAAGCGATTACTGCCAATGACATCAAACGTACGATCGCATCAATCGCTAAAATACCTGTTGATGACTTGAACCAGGAAGACGGTCAAAAACTACAAGCAATTGAACGTAATTTACAGCACGTTATCTTTGGACAAGACGAAGCGATTGACATCCTTGCGGCTGCCATAAAAATGGCCAGAGCTGGACTAAATCGTGATAACCGCACAGTGGCCAATTTGATTTTTGCAGGGCCAACTGGTGTCGGTAAGACTGAAGTCGTGAAACAACTGTCTCATCACATGGGCTTAAAGCTGATCCGGTTTGACATGTCTGAATATATGGAGCCACATACTGTGGCTAAAATGATCGGTGCGCCTCCAGGGTATGTGGGGCATGACCAAGGTGGGTTATTGACCGATAAAGTGCATCAAACGCCCCATTGTATTGTGTTGTTGGATGAAATTGAAAAAGCACATCCTGATGTCATGAATATCTTATTACAAGTCATGGACAATGGAAAACTTACAGACTCCAATGGAAGAGAAACAGATTTCAGAAATGTATTACTGGTTATGACAACCAATGCTGGGGCCAGTAGTTTTGGCAAAAACAGCTTCGGGTTTACTGAGCAGGACAGAAGTTCGGACGCGATGATTGAATTAAATCAGCACTTTACTCCAGAGTTCAGAAACAGACTGGATGCCATAGTCCCATTCAAAGCTTTACAGAAAAATCACATAGAAAAAATTGTCGACAAAATCATCATTGAATTAGAGCAACAATTGATAGAACCGGGCATTACATTCAGTATCACTCAAAAAGCCCGTACATGGCTGGTAGAAAAAGGCTACAACCCTGAAATGGGTGCTCGTCCAATGCAAAGAGCCATTGATCAGCACATCAAGAAACCACTGGTTGATGAAATCTTATTTGGCAAACTCAAAAAAGGCGGTTTGGTCAAAGTTAATGTCATCAAAAACATGCTTAACTTTGAAATCATTCCCAGCACTTTGATGTTATCTGCCGCTGAAGAAAGCCCAACTGCTCATTGAATACATTAAATTGACTTATATCTGTAATTCAAGTATTGCTTGATGAATAAACTACTTACTGCGGAATGTAATTCGACCTTTACTTAAATCGTAAGGAGTGAGTTCAACTGTAACGGTGTCGCCAGTTAAAATTCTGATGTAGTGCTTACGCATGCGGCCAGAAATATGAGCAGTCACGATGTGACCGTTTTCTAACTCTACTCTGAACATGGTGTTGGGTAAGGTATCAATAACTTTACCTTCCAACTCAATTACGTCTTCTTTCGCCATATATTTCTTAGGTATTTCCTGAGTATTAAAAAACGCGTATTCTAACAGATATACGCGTTTCTTGCAGAAAACTTATGCGCCTGTGTTCAGACTTAGTTCAGAGTTTCAAATCCGTTCTCAAAAATCAAATCATCATTTATTGGCCCTAAAAATGGTGTAATGACTGATGCATTGAATTGCGATCCACCATTCTCCATACCAGTCAGCATCAAATCACCAGCTTCTGGCACAGCGTCAGTCGTGAATGAAAAACTATATAAAATACCCCAGTCTATTTCATTACCCGCGGGCGCTTGTAGAGTAAGCACATTATTGGCATGAGTAACCGTCCAGTCATTGGCTGAGTTATCATCTGTATCAGCAAAAACAAAATTTGTCATTGTGGCTATATCGCCTAATGGTACAGCAATGGTTTGTACCTGTGGATCATAATCATGATTCTCAACCATATAGTTATAACGGTAGGTACCATCCATATTATCTATAACTTTTACCGCAACTGTTAAATGACCTTCACCAATTTCTAAAATTCTTTGAGAGGCCATACCTGCAGCCAAATCAAAGCTGTTAGGTGATACATATTGATCGCTGGCAGGGCCATTTTCAAATAAAGAAGTCCCAGCACCAGGGTCTAAATCTAATTTTGTAAAGGACCAAGACGATCCATTGAAAGCAATATCATATTGGTTATAGCCCATGGAGTTATAAATATCAATATCATCTTTAATGACATACCATGATGAGGCATAGTACTCAGTGTTTGATTGACCTAACTTGGCTTCAGCCACCACCATACGATTTTCATCGGTACCATTGGAATTATTGGTTTGACTGCCCACTCCAGCCGGATCAAAGAAAGAAGGTGATTCAATCCAATCACCTGTAAAAGCAGTAATTTCTTCTCGCGGTCCTAAATCACGTGGGCTGTCATTATTACCTGTGCCATAAACATCTTCACAACCTGGCCATAATATATGAGCGTTCCCACAGTTAATCGTACAGCTTATATTAATGGTTAAAAAAGCATGTTTGACTCCTGACACACCAATTTGTTCAAATCTGCCATCAATCTCACGGTACAAATTCCACACTAAAAATGGGTGTTGCGCATTGTTATATGGGTCAAATGTTCCTGAAAATTTTGTGTGCCACGCCACATCAGCATGATCAATTCCACCTACATTTTTTAGTGTAGCACTGGGTGTAACAACGATATTTCCACCACCTAAATCTCTTTGCTGTTGCATTCTCATATCTATCAGAGCCACATCCGCTTCAGCTGGTTGATTCAGAGAATTGAGCTCCCCTGGCCACAATGGCCTGCCTGCGCATGAGCCACCGCCCAGGTTATTCACGTCAACATAACCTTTTAAAGGAAGCGTTAAGTTCGATTGGATATGTGCTTGAGCAACCACCAGGCCTGCCAAACGGGGTTGATTAAGAGTTTCAGCCAATTGGGCACTGATACTGACATCCATATTCTTCATATTCAACAAGTTGCGTTTTTTGTCTAATGTGGCATGGATATGATCTAGTTTAAATAAAACATCACCTTGATCGTTAATTAAATTAAAGCCAACCACATCATTTTTATGCTTAGCAGTTTCTGCTGCCACCAATGAGAGCCCTTTAAATTGAATCACTTGATCATTTAATTGCCATTCAAAACCACCTTTGAGGCTGAAAGAACCTTTGTCAATACCTGTTAAGTTACCATAGGGCACTTTCAAGGATAAACCACCTATATTCTGGATAGGCAAAATAAAATCATTTTGTTGCCAGTTGTTCTTGTCATATTTGCCAGTACCATTAACTTTAATACCATGAACTTCCAGCATGCCATAGAAAAACAGCAAATTCATTTCACCGCCATCTGCCTGCCACCGTTGGTTGGTTTCATTTTGTTTACTGGGATCATTAATGTAATCGAGCCATGTTTCATTGGCCTGTACAGTTCCATGTGTCATTAATACTAAAATTGTGAGTAAGTATATTTTTTTCATTTGATTGAACCTGTGAAGAAATGTCCTGATGATTATATCCTTGTTTTTTTTAAGAAAAAAGGAATAAAAGCTATACTTTCCAGTCGATCAGTGTTTTATTTTTTAATTTAAGGTAGTTATTACATTGGGTAAAGTGTCTACAACCATGAAAACCTCTATGAGCTGACAAAGGTGACGGGTGAGGTGCTTCAAGCACCAGATGCTGTTGCTGATTAATTTGTGCGCCTTTCTTTTGAGCATAAGCTCCCCACAACATAAATACCACATGTTGACAATTTAAGTTAACAACTTCAATGATTTTATCAGTGAAAAGCTCCCAGCCTTGACCTTGATGACTGGCAGCTTTAGACTTTTCAACACTCAGTACACTGTTAAGCAGCAACACACCCTGTTGTGCCCAAGTTGTCAAGTTACCACTGTGATTTTCAAAGCCTAAATCAGCTTTGATTTCTTTGAATATATTGACCAGAGAAGGTGGAGTTTGAACACCATCTGGCACAGAAAAAGACAGGCCATGAGCTTGGCCGGGGCCATGGTAAGGGTCTTGCCCCAGAATCACTACCTTAACTTGCTCTAAGGGAGTACTATTTAAAGCGTTGAACATCAACGAGCCTGATGGGTATATGATTTTTTTTGCTTGCTTTTCAGCTTGCAAGAATGACTTCAACGCCTGCATATAGGGTTGATTAAATTCACCTTGTAAATGCACCAACCAACTGTCATTGATTTGTGGCTTCATTTGCTAATTAGACTTTTCTCGATGGAATTGGGTGAACCGGATTTGAAACTTGATTTTCTTAACCAAAGCTTCTTGATTAACAGGTTTTCCTATCAAGTCATTGGCGCCTAAGTGCAAAATTTGACGCTGATTTTCGGTGTTCTCATCACCTGTCATGATCACAAAAGGCATTTCAATTTTATCCAAGCTTAAATCATTGCGAACATAATCCAAGATTTCTAGAGCTGTTTCATTATTTTTAAGGTAGTAATCTGTTAATACCAACTCAAATTTTTCATAAGCTAAATCACGGTCCTGAATGATGGCTTTGGCATCAGTCACACTTAAAGTATGAGTGATGTCTAAATGATGATTTTGCAATAACTTTTTGGTGGCGTGAGCGACCACTGCCGAATCTTCAATATAAAGGATTTTTCCATTGATTTGGTCATCAGGCCTTAACAAGCCACGCAAAAATATTTCCAAACCTTTTTGACCCGCAGCTTTATCTATGTAATCTGTTACATCACTGCTTAAAACACGGTCTTTGAGTCGGCTGTCTACGTCACCAGAAACAATGATCACCGGTAAGTAATGATGATTCTCACGCACATATTCACATATGACTGTTCCATCATCATCAGGTAACCTTAAAGCAGAAATGATCAAATCAACACGATTGTTTTTCAATGTTTTAAGGGCTTGTTCTACCGTCTCAACACTGAAAACATCTGTATAGGGCCTGATTTTCTTGACTAACTTCTCGGTCATAGTTCTGGCTAACTTTGACGAATCAGCAATCAATACTTTTTGGGATTCACTCATTCCCTCATTGTACACCAATCAAACACCATGTTTGCAGCATATCTATTTGTTTTTCAAACAAAACTTGGGTGTTTCAAATTGCTATCAATTTAACTATCGAAGACTGTGATGGGCGTCACGATTTTCTGACAACTACACTTCCAACGGTAAAAGTCAGAGCCAAACATTTATGCCCATTCAAATTCAATGGTATTTATTTACACCTTCAATATTAAAAATCATGACCCTTCTTCAAAGCCGTTTAAGAAAATGAGGTCCTCAATAAAGCGAATATTTTCATCATAACTTATATCAAAAGTTTGAGGTCCTTTAGGAAAATTCGATACATCAGGGTCATCCCAACCTCTCACTTCTTCATCTAAATCAAAAAGTATTGGACTACCAAGACCTAATGGAAAACATGTGTCAATAGCTGGTGAGATATCACTTAAATGAAAATCTTTCAAACTGCGGTTTACAAATAAAGGGTCATCCACTGACAATCCAATACTGATCTCATTGAAGTCATTAATGGTACTGACCATCACACAATTTGCCGAAGATAAATTACTGGGGTTAAATGCCAAATATGTTGGAACACCATCAGTCTGATGCATGATACTTAAATTAATATCCAATAAACCATTGGCACCTGATCCAATAACCGATGATTCAATTTCATTGTCAGCCATCGTGGTGTATGTGATAAATGCCTGTGCACCTGTTAACGTTATGGCCGTCAAATCGGAACAATCTCCAACACCACCTGCTTCATTGTTGGTCACCAAATAACCTGAAAGGTCTAACACTGAAATATCAGTGGAACCAGATTCTGACCGTGCAAATATGGCCGTTCCAATGTTGGCTTGATTTTGCTGAAAGACTGTTTCATCTATTAACGCATATGAACCAGTTAAGATTTCTACGCCTCCGCCTAGCGTTGCTTCATTATCTACTATCTGACTGCAAGCTCCGGGACTCCAATATCTGATCAATGTACGCTCATTAATATAATGGGTTGACATATAAATTTCTGCCAAATCAGCAACACCTAAACCACCACCTGTAAAACCCATGTTATCAGCGACAAACGCATTGGTTAAGCGAACTTCTGTGTCATTACCAGTGGCTTCATTTAATGCAATACCTGATGGTTGCTCGGGACCCGTATCCGACATGTTAATGTCTACTTAATTGCCAAAACAATAAATACCATCACCTGCTTGGGCTGTGTTATGGAACCTGATTAAACTGATCAATATTGCGCCAGGATTCCAGCCCTCGTCTCCAAGCTCGGCTGGAACGATGTAGTTTGATGACTTTATTATTAACATATACTCTAAATGCACCACGGGTTACTTTTTGAGACCTCTGCATAAGTCATGAATCAAGTAAAACCAACTTTTACTGATTGATTCAGTTAGCCGTTAAAACAGAATTGAAATTCAACAAACTAATACAAAATACTTGGTTTTTTACAAACAAATACAGTTTGTTTCTAACAAAAGTATCACAAAAACCGATTATATCAAAAATATCTAATATATTAATTCATAGTGCTTGAATTAAAATTTTTAAAGTCATAATATCTAGCCACTTACAATAAAAAGAGGTATTCAATGAAATTGAAATTTTTAATCGTTTTATTTATTGTCACAAGCTTTTCCAGCTTTGCAGAAATAAGACAAGAACTAGGTATTGATCAAAGTGTTGATTATGCAGCACTTTTGGATTTAGGCCCCTGGGACGACAGGAACTATCAATTGACACGAGCAGATTTAGATGTCTTGCCCGCAAATGACCAATATTTACGAAATGTTCCGGTGTTTTATAAGGTATGGGCAAGAAAGCAAGTTCCTGGAATTGGTGCATTCTACCCAAGAGAACTCTATCAAACCTTCTTAATCAATTATGGTGGTTTACTGGTTGATGGCATTTGGTATAAAGAAGGCCTTGGCTTATCTCATCACCCAAATACTTTATCAGGCAGGCCAGATCCAGAATTCAGAGGCGGCACTGTAGATCCAGATTTAGAAGTTTTATTAACTGCTGGGGCTGAGTCAACTATAGAATATAACCCTGATAACAACATGCAAGTAGTGGCTGGTGCTAACACCAATAATGGTCAATCCATGTTTTACAGTTCAGATGGTGGCGCCACTTGGGCTTTCTCACAAGCTAATCCAGGTTCTTGTTGCGACCCAACTATTGATTGGTCAACAACTGCAGTCAGCCCTCAAAGGGTGTATCAAGCGGACTTA
>CALDFB010000206.1 GCA_937942365.1 uncultured Marinicella sp.
CTTTCTGACTAAATGATCTTGGGGCACTAAATCCTCAAGGCTAACAAACTCATAACTAGACTGGATAGGAGACTGGTCTTTTAACATACATCTATTATAAAAAATCCCCACTCAAAAGTGGGGACTTTGTCAGCAGTCTGAGGAGCTTTTTAGCTCCTTTTTTGGTTTTATTTTATTGGTTATATTTTTTCTTATAACGTTCGTAAAGTTGTTGTTGTCTGGTATGTAGTTCAATGGGTCTACCATCTATGTAAGCTTCTCTAACCACATTACCTCGCATATCTAAAGCGTCACCTTCGCTGATGAAAAAAGTGGCACTCTTGCCAATTTCCAATGTTCCATATTGATCATCAATGCCTAATATTTTAGCAGCATTCAAAGTAATCAAACTCAGTGCTTCATTGGCATCGTTTCCATAGGCTGCAGTAGTACCAGCAGAAAAAGCTAAATTTCGACCACTCATGGAACCTGCGTAGCTCAAAGCGGTTAATATACCAGCATCCAACAAACGTGCTGGTAAGGTATAGACAGAATCGACAGAAGAATCAGCTTGTTGCGGCAATGCATGGGTGGTATTTAAAATGACATTGACGCCTGAATTTTTAATGAAGTCGATCGTTTGACCTGCAGCTTGTCCTGTAACCAGCACCAAGTTCTTGATGCCAATTGAGTCAAAAAAAGTGATGCTCTCAATGATAGACTTTGGGTTATTGGTATGAATATATAGGTTGGCTTTTTCTGCCAGTATTGTTTTAACCGCGTTTAACTTTAAGTTGGTGTTGGAAACATCTACTTTGGCATCAATGAACAACTGTTTTATTTCATTCACTTTTTGAGGATATTTTTTATCTTCAACTAAGTTTACTGTCATGGTGCTTCGATCTAAACGGTTGCTCCACTGCGTAGGCCAATTGATGTGCATTCCATCATCGACTTTGATGGCAGCATCTTCCCAATTCCATGCATCCAATTGGACGATGGATGAAATACCACTAACCAAGCCGCCACGGGGCGTGGGTTGAGCCAGAAGAATGCCATTGAAACGCATGGTAGGAATTCTTTCCGAATCAGTGTTGTATGCAACGATACTTCTTACATTAGGGTTCAACTGGCCAGCTTCACGGTTATCATTACTGGCTCGAACTGCACCAATTTCAACCAACCCTAAATCGGTATTGGTTAAAATAAAACCAGGGTAAATATGTTGGCCCTTTAAGTCAATCTCATTGCCAGTGAAAGGCATTTTGTAATAGCCAGCTCTTTTGATTACGCCTCCCTCAATTGCAAATTGAGCATTTTTAAGTACCTGACCATTACCTACATGAATATGGGCATTGATAAATACTTGAGTAACTGGTTTTTGATCAGTATGAGGGGTGGGTGTTAAGGCGATGGAACTCATGCTAATAATGAAGCCCCAAATTATACTTAAGGTTTTTATCAGTTTAATCATTGCATGGCTCCATGTAAGTTGTCGTGAAATAAATGGTGGTCAATCTGATGGTAACCGGTAATGCTTTCGCATTCGAAAGATTGAGGTGGCTTGGATTTAAAAGACGCTTTTTTACCTGGTGATTTTTGACTTAATTCAACTAATCTATTTTTTTCATCTGTAATGAGAGATTCAATATCACTTTGTTGAGAACGGTCGTAATAAGTTACGCCATCAATCAAAGTTTTTTCAGCTTTGGCATAAATCGATAATGGATTATCTGACCACAGCACCAAGTCAGCATCTTTACCCACTTTTATGCTACCCATGCGATCATCTAGGTGTAACAGCTTGGCTGGATTCAGTGTGACTAGTTTCCAAGCATCTTGTTCCGAAAGCCCACCGTATTTGATTGATTTTGCCGCTTCTTGGTTAAGTCGACGTGACATTTCGCCAGAATCTGAGTTAATGGCTGTAACAACCCCTGCATTATTCATCAGTGCTGCATTGTATGGGATCGCATAGTTAACTTCCCATTTAAATGCCCACCAATCTGAAAATGTGGAAGCACCTACGCCATGCTGTTTCATCTTATCAGCCACTTTATAACCTTCTAAGATATGTGTAAAAGTGTTGATATTAAAATCAAAGTCATCAGCCACGTGCATCAACATATTAATTTCTGATTGAACATAAGAATGACATGAGACAAAACGGTCTTGATTCAGCACCTCTAAGGTGGCTTCCATGGCGAGATCTTTTCGTGGTTTACTGGTTTTCTTTTTAGCACTTGAACTTAATTTACTATAGTCTTGCCAGCTTTTCTCATAGGCCTTAGCTTGAGTGAAGGCATCACGAAACACTTGCTCGACACCCATACGTGTTAATGGATATCTGGTGGCTTCTGCGCTTCTTGATCGTTTTACATTTTCACCCAAAGCGAATTTAATATACCCATCAGCGTCTTTAATCAACAAATCTTCTGGTTTATCAACGCCCCACTTAAGTTTGACCAATGCCGATTGGCCACCGATGGGGTTGGCAGAGCCGTGTAATAATTGAGCAGCCGTTACCCCTCCGGCTAAATTTCGATAGATATTGATGTGATGGGGGTTGATGGCATCTTCCATTCTTACCATTGCTGCGTTAACTGTGATGTCATTGACCGAATATAGGGCAATGTGAGAATGTTCATCTATCATGCCACTGGTTAAATGCATGCCTTCACCATCAATAACTTGACCTTCTTGGTTTATTTCGAGGTTTTTGCCGATGTTCTTAATACGTCCATTGATGACCAAGACATCGGTGTTTGGCAAAATGCCTTCTGATTCATTGGTCCAAACAGTGGCATTTTTGATCAATACGGAGTTATTTTGGTCAATATCATGCATCCCATAAGCAGAAAAAGGTTGGGGAATATCTGGTATTTTTTTACGCTTGTCTTTCTCATGGTCTTCTTTTTTCTTGGTTGAGGCTAATGAAATATCTGCTAAACGTTCTATTTGCCAATCATTTTGTTTCAGGTTTTTCAGTTGACGGTTATTCACGATTCCGAAAAATTCAATCTGAGTTTCACCATCCTCCACGGTTAAAGTCATGAACTTTCCATTTTCCTTAATGGTGTATTTATTTTCATCACCCTCATCAACTGCGGAGGCTTTGATTTTACCTTTGGCCTGTTTTAAGTTAAATTCATAAGAATCTTCGCCGTCACTGAGCCGGTACAAGCCTGCTTGTATGTTGGGTATTCCTTTTACCGCATGGTTTTGTCCAGCCACCCATGTTTCTGCGACCAAACTATTGTTTGTTAATAAGGGCCCTGTTGTGACGATGAAATTGGCATATTTGCCAGCTTTTATACTTCCCAGGTCATCGTTATTCAAAATTTTTGCAGGAATGGCAGTGAGCGCATTGATGATGGTGTGCTCGCTCAAGCCATGTAGATGGGCATCACGTAAGTCTTCAAGGAAATTATCAATGCCTTTGGATGTACTGTCAGGAATCAAAGCAAATTCAACACCATTGTCCTCCAATATAGCGGTATTAAAAGGCGCCACTTCCCAAGCTTTTAAATCAATGTAATCAACCCCCCAACTATCGAGTTGATCTTTGATCGCAGGTGCAGCTGGTTTACTTAATGGTACGATTAAAGTTTGTCCTGATTGACTGATCGCTTGGATGTTTTTATAGGAGTCAGCGGCGGTTTTAACCACCAATTCAGTGTTGAATTCAGCAGCGATTTTTGCCGATAACAAGGTCTGTGCCCAAGTTTTTGTTGTCATGATTTTAGGCAGCGCTTTGTTGTCATTGATGGCTGCTAAATCGAAATCGACCATTTCATTTTGTTGACCATACCATTGTGCGTCTAACCAGGTTTGACGTATTAAAGCCACAGTACCCATCAATGAAACAGGGTAGGTTTGTTTGGATGTGCCCTTGTCAAATGACAAATGTTGGGCAGCTTGGCTGTTGATGATATTCTGCTCTTCTGCCTGGTCATTGAGGTGGCTTAACACCGATGTTCCGCGCATGATGCCATCTTTGCGATGACTTAAAGCAACGGTAAATCCTGCAGCTCTCAGCTTTTTATGGGTCTTGGTATCAATGGTGTAATCCTTTGCTGCTTCATAGGAAGCTTTGATGGCTTCATTGCTGTTATACGCACCCTTTAAATCACTGTTTAAATTCTCTTTGCCACCCCATCTAAAAGGAGTGGTCTTGGGCAGTTCGGGTAAACCTACACTGGAATCCAAGTGTATAAATCCCGGATAAATATGCATACCAGTGTAATCTTTTTGGATGGCATTTTTAGGCACTTGGCCATTTCGTTTGATACTGACGATTCGATTGTCTGATACGATTAATGTGGCGTTCTCAATGCTATTTGAGGCATCTATGTGGATGGTTGCGTTGGTTAAGGCGGTTATCGTCTGTCGATTGTCGATTGTGCCATCAACCACTACCGTGGGTACAGAGTTAGCCTCGCTGTATTGGTTGCCAACCAATAAAGCGGCAGCTACGAATTTAAGATTTTTCATTGTTTACCTAATTTAAGTAGTCGTGATAAAAGTTTTGAAGTGGTGACAGGGTCTTTTAATAACCAAGCCTGATAGAGTGCGCGGTTAATCTCTGAGCCAATGATGGTATGAATTTTTTTTTCTTTGATCACTACATCAGTACCGGCATCCGGTGAAAAATAGAAATGCCAACGATCAAAACGACTGGCCTCAGGAAGTTTTTTGATCAAACGATTAATGGTGACCTGGTTAAATTGAATAGATTCTGGTGTGGCGAGCTGGGATTCAATGAGTTTTTTAAAATGAAGCGCTATTTGTTTTTGACTGGTCTGAGGGGCCAACCATTCAATATCAAACTGAATGGCTTGCATACCCTGACGAATATCATCAATATCGTGAATGCCTTTTGGAGACATCAAGTTAATGCGGTAAGGTGTTTTGTAACCCCAATTAACTTCGGCTTCGCCTAATTTTACCCAGTCTTCAGCATCAGAAATTTGACTGTTGAGTAGTAATGACAGCATAAATAAAATTTTCATGTGATTATTGTATATGAATATAAGCAGCTGTTCATTCACTTTTTCATCATAGCTTATAGCGTAAAGGTCTGGTCATTCTGGCTTTGGTATTGGCTTGATCCATTGGAAGAACATTGAAGATTACAATCAATGGCTCATTGATCTGGTGCAATTCTTCCCAATGATTCCCAAAACGCCCCTAATTGCCCTTGTTTGAGATATGAAATTAAAACCGTCCTAATTAATATTGATAAATGACTTTGAGAGTAAGTCTTTTTATATATTTTTAAAATTTGAGGATTCATAACATGAGTAAATTAGAGATAGAATTGAAAAATATTCTAAAGATAGCAGCATTCAGCGGTTTAACTGCTTCTGCTACAGTTGTTAGTGGTTATCAAGAGCCATTGAATAAGCAGTTAATAAATAATGTGCAAAAAGCCGAAACTGTACAGCAGGAAACTCGAACAGAGTATGTTGAGCAGTTGTATATGGATATAGAAAGTGCAGGAGCTTTATACGTTTATAGAAAAAACAATGAATTGTTATTTTGGGTAATAAAGGGCAATACTTTGGGTGCCAATGTTCACCTATACGATACCCTTGAAATCCCTGCTGGGCAAGTGCCAACTCAAGTTAATATTATAGTAAATGGAATGAGCAGTATATTTTATTCAGACAGTGTGATTTCAAATCATTCAGTTATAGGCGGCAATGTTAATAACAGGGTTAAATACTCTGTTTTAGGTGAGTTTGTTGAAGGTCAAGTGATTTTACCGCTGGCTGAGGAAAAATATGAACCTTTAACTCAAGTTACAAGCAACCTACCCAAACCAATCAGTTTATATCCAGGCGTTGAAAGCCTGTTATTCGATCAAAGAGATATTTATGAGCAAGTCCAAATAGTTAAGGGTGAGCAAGCATTTCATACCAATGAATTCATAGATGAAACGACAAGTTTACTCCAGACTTACGCATCATATATGTTTCAAATAAGTGAAGATGCTGAAAACTTTTTAACTGAAAAAGAAACCAACGTGTTGAATGTGGTTGAAGAGGCCCATGGACAAGTCGCAAATGATTTAGCAATGGTATCAGCTGCCGAAAATGAACTAGCTGCTTATATTCAGGCCAGTCAGAGCAAGCCCGCTCAATATATATCTTGTATTGAGAGAGGCACAAATGACTTAGAACAGATCATGGACAGTTTTGAATTGATGGCAGATGGATATAAAGACGAAAATGACAGAATCGATCCGTTGGAAGATCGACTGGATCTGATTTCTGAAGCGCAAGAAGAGATATATGATTCTATGCAGCAAGAGTTGCATAATTGTGTTGGAACTGAGGAACAACTTGAAGAAATGGCATTGTTTGAGTTTGAGGTTGGTATTGCTGAAGAAGGCCAGTACCAGACAGTAGCTGCTTTCGAGAATGAATCTTCAGCCATTGATTCTGAAGTGGAACTGCTGGGGACCGTTATATATGATCAAGGTCTCTCATTTGCAGAGCTAGCCAAAGCCATTGTGAATGAAGAAAGATTGAGTGAATTTGAACACGCTTTTGACCAATGGATTAGCCCAGCATACCTAGGAGCTACAACGTTTCAACCTGTGGCAAATGTTCAATTAAACAAATCAACAGATGTGAATGGCAATGGTACAGACAAAGGGAGTGCAATATCTGAAACCTTATGTGAGGGCTCACCTAATGACTTTAATATTGAATTCACTGTAAGTGGTGTAGGAGTGGTTATTGGTTCACCTTGGAGTGACAGCATCAAAGCAGGCGATGAGAATAATCTGATAATTACACTGCACGGTGATGATTGCATTGAAAGCCATGGTGGTGTGGATTTTGTATTTTCTGGCCCTGATGAAGATACCATTTATGGCGGTGACCATCATGATTTCTTAGTCGGTGGAAAACACGACGATGAAATTCATGGCAGCGCGGGTAAAACTTATAGCTGGGAAACCGGAAATGTAGACATTGGTAATGTCATTTTAGGTGCCGGAGGCGGTGATGAAATATTTGGTGGTGAAGATGATGCTGATAAAGGTGGCGATGGAGAGGTTTCAGTCAATGGTTACACTGACATTATTTTGGGTGACTTATGGTATACCGGAGATGCTGCCAAAGATACCATCAATGGAGAAAGAGGTATTGACTTTATTTTGGGTGAGCAAGGGGATGATCAATTGTCTAACCCTTATACTGGTGCGATAACTCTTTATGGTATCGATTTCAAAATAGGAAGTTTCTTTTTTGGTGGCAGTGGAGCTGATAGAATCACTGGTTCAAATTCAACTGGAACAGAATTGACTCAAGCTATTGGTGATTTTATTTTTGGTAACAGTGGTCGTGATACGGCTGATGGCCAAGGTGGTAATGATTTTATGTTTGGGGGTGAAGGTTTTGACACATTCTCCGGAGGAGATGACATCGACTTTGTTTTCGGGAATCTAGGAGACGATACTGTAAGCGGTGGAGATGGAATTGATTTGGTTTCAGGCGATAGAGGCAATGATAATGTGAGCGGTAACAAAGGTGATTTTGACCTGCTTTTGGGTGGCAGAGGAAACGATACCATGTCGGGAGGAGATGGTGTTGATCTATTGATTGGAAGCCAAGAGAATGACATGATATCAGGTAATAAAGGTGTTGATGTTGTTCTTGCTGGAAGGGGGAATGATACAGTTTGGGGCGGTGATGATGTCGATATCATATTCGGCTCACAGGATGATGATAACCTCCATGGCCAAGATGGTGTAGATATTATATTTGGTGGCGATGGTGCTGATTATGTTACCGGTGGAGCATCTACAGATGTGATCTTAGGTAATGATAATGGTGATTCTGGAAACAGAGACAACCTCAATGGCCAAGATGGTGTTGATATTATTTTTGGTAATTCTGGTAATGATTTAATTAATGGTGGAGATGGTACTGACATACTATTTGGGAACAGTGGCGATGACCAGATTTTGGGTGGTGCTGGTGTAGACTTTATACTAGGTAACTCCGGTAATGATAATTTATCTGGTGAAGGCGGAACTGATATTGTTCTTGGTAATGCTGGAAACGATGAAATGTTTGGTGGTGCTTCTACTGATGTCATGCTTGGTAACGAAGGTTGTGACATGATAAATGGTGGCGATGCAACCGATATAATGTTCGGTAATGTTGGTGCTGATAAACTGATGGCAGGAAGCGGCACAGACCTTGTTTTTGGTAACAGCGGAAATGATATGCTGTACGGAGAAAGCGGCACAGATATTCTTTTTGGTAACACTGATAACGATTACATCAGCAGTGGTGATGGCACTAATGTGGTATTTGGTAATGATGGCAATGATCACATTATTGGCGGTGCGAATAAAGACATCGTTTGGGGTAACAAGGGCAATGACTACATTGCTGGTGGTTCTGATAAAGACTTCATCTGGGGTAATCGCGGAAATGACACCATCGACGGTGGTAGTCATAAAGATTTCCTTTGGGGTAATCGCGACAATGATCTAATCAAAGCTGGTGATGGTTCTGACTATATTTGGGGCAATCGAGGTAATGACAGAATCAGGGCTGTTGAAGGAAAAAATAGGGCTTGGGGAAATCGAGGAGATGATACCCTTGATGGTAACAAACCTGGTAATGATTCTAGAGATAAATTACGTGGTAATCGTGATAACGATAGATTAACAGGCGACAGTTCAAACTCACGTGATAAATTACGTGGTGGTTGGGGAAGTGACACTAAAATGAGAAACACTACCTTATTGCCTGATAGCCTTTTCAATGAGCCTACTTATGCAGTAGATGAATGTTTACAGTAATCAATTCATAATACTGGTGTGAAAAAAGGCTTCTTCGGAAGCCTTTTTCAGTTGTAGAAAACTACTTCGTTGTATTTGAAGGTAGATTGGAAATTGTTTTTTTAGCATCAAATGCTTTCACGGTTGCTCACAGTCAATTTTCAGATGGCACAAGCAGACAACATCTGAGGTAAAAAAATGGTATGAACAACTTGATCTCGACAGGGTTTAATCAGTGGTGCATTTGGCGTATTTGTAATTGATAAAGTCATCAAACTACACCGTTCCAGTCCAGCCGGTAGCCCAGTAACTGGAATCCAGGTGCGTAATTGGTCAGTTTAATCAGGTTCCATTGTGAACTAAGCGTTTAAAAGTCGAAGTCTCATTGATAATGATCCATTAGAGAAAAAAATTTAGCCCGACTAGGGTTTTTAAGTCCCTAAAAGCACCATGTATATCCAAATAAAACCTATTGAAATTGATGCTTAGAGAGGGTAACACG
>CALDFB010000207.1 GCA_937942365.1 uncultured Marinicella sp.
AGGCATTGCAATTGTACGCCAAAAGTGATCCAGATAAAGCAACCCCTTTACTAGAAATGGCTGCTGCATACATGCAATTTGGTGACTTAGGTGCCGCCAAAGAAAAGTATGAAGAAGCCAGTATTATGAGTTTCGAAGGTATTACAGCCGACCTTGGGTTGGCTAAGATTATGGCTTTAGAAGGTGAGGTTGAATCTGGCTTGGAATCACTGGATCGTTTGTATGCTAAAGCGGCTACAAACACAGCTAAAGTGGAAGTTTTGAATGAAAAAGAAGTTTTGCTTTCTGGGGCTGGGAGGCTGCGAGAAGCGTTAGATGTGGTTAGGCAAGCCAAAGTGCTCAGTGAATCCTACTTACCTCCACTAACTCAAAACTTGATGTATGGCAGTAAAGAATCAGCTTATTTGGCTTATTTAGGTGATTTTGAGGGTTCATGGAAAATTCTTAAAGAGATGAAAGCTGAGACCAAACCACCTTTTGATCAATTTTTACTGATGATAGACATAACCATTTATGAACTGACAAATGATGATGAAAAATTAGCAGAAAAACTTGATCAGTTTGAATTATTTGTTGAAAAAGAGTTTCAAACAGATATTTATGATCAATTTATCCTAGATGGCAAAGCAGTTTTAGCTCGTAAAAAGGGGAATTTTGAATTGGCTATTTCTTTACATGACCAGGCCATAAAAGAGTCTAGACAATCATTTTTAACATTGAATTCCTTGCAGGTGCTTGATGACCTGATGTTACACAAAGCTGAAACATTATTCGAAATGGAACAGTTTGAAGATGCGAAAATGACACTTGAGTCTGTATTAAAACGAGATCCATTAAATGGTCCGGCTCAAATATTACAAGCCAGAATTTATCGAGGTTTAAATATGTACTCTGAAGCTCGAGAAGTGATTGCACAGCTGAAAGCTACTTGGGTTAAAGCCGACAGTGGATATAAACATTTAGTTGAGTTGAGTGAAATTGAGGCTCAGTTAACTGAAGCCCAGTCCTGAAAACTATGAGGCATAATTTTGATTTGATATTCAACCATGCTCAATGAAAAAAAACGTTATCATTTATGGCTTTTTGTTAGCTGTTGTTGTCGTAGGATTAAAAACCCTTGAGTATAAATGGATGGTCAGGGACATCAGTCAACCCATTTATATTCTTGTGATTGCGGTAGGTTTTATGTTTTTAGGTGTTTGGGTTAGTTATCAGTTGTTAAACAAGAAACAACCTCAAAAAATCGGTTCTCCAAACCAAGCTGCGATTGAACAGTTGGGTTTGTCTCCTAAAGAGTTACAGGTTCTGGAAAAGGTCGCAGCTGGTTTAAGTAATCAAGCCATAGCCAATGAACTATTTGTTTCCATCAATACAATTAAAACGCACCTGAAAAACAGTTATTCCAAATTGTCAGTCAGCAGTCGAATTCACGCCATCAATAAATTAAAAGCACTTAATATCGTAAAATAATATTTAAATCACCTGATCGGGTGATGAAATTGAGTTTTTAAATGATTAGTATTTAAGCCAATCAAAACAGGTTATTAATATGTTACGAATTGTTTTAGTGAATGGTTTACTGGCAGCTGCCATCATCGCAGGGGTTTCAACAGTGTTGTTATGGACAGCAGGAGATGATGCCGCACATAACCAATCAGCTTGGTTGGGATACTTGGTCATGGTAGTGGGATTCTCCTTTATTTTTGTAGCGATTAAACAACACCGCGATAAAAACTTGGGTGGGATTATTTATTTTGGCCAGGCCTTTAAAGTGGGTTTGTTGGTGAGCTTGATTGCTTCAATGGTCTATGTGTTTTCTTGGGAATTTTATTACCACAACGGTGGTGAGGACTTCATTGAGAAATACCAACAGAGCTATTTGGCAGATTTAAAGGCAAAAGGTGCCACAGAAGCAGAGTTAACTCAAACTAATCAAGACATGAATGCTTTTGCAGTTTCATATGCCAAGTTCTATTTTCGCGCCTTAATTACATCAGCAGAAATATTGCCGGTAGGACTGCTCATCACTTTACTGTCGGCTTGGCTGCTTAAATCGCAAAGAAAAAAATAATTGATTGAATAAAATGTTACATTAGGCTTTTGATTGATAAGAATGTCATGAGTGAAATAGAAAAACCTTTTGCGCCAGCTTGTGAGCGTAATCAAGCCATAATTTTAGAGGTTTTACAACGCGTATTGCGCCCTACTGATAAGCATATTTTTGAAATGGGCTCAGGCACGGGTCAACATGCAGTATACATAGGTGAAAAACTGCCTCAAATCATTTGGCAAACCAGTGATATCAAAAGCAAACATGCCGGCATCGATATGTGGTTAGATGAAATGAATTTAAGCAATGTAATGCCACCTGTTGAATATGAAATAGGTCACAGCGAATGGCCAGTAAAAGATGTTGATGTGGTATTCAGTGCCAATATAATTCATATCATCAGTGAAATATTGGGCATGCAGATGATTCAAGATTTAGGTCAAAACCTGAAGGCAGGAAACCGTGTTATGTTGTATGGCCCATTTAAGTATCAAGGTGATTTTACATCAGAATCTAATGCTGAATTCGATGTGTGGTTAAAAGAAAATGACCCACTCAGTGGCATTCGTGATTTTGAGTTAACTGAAAAGCTTTTCAATAATCAAGGTCTAAAGTTGGTTGAAGATATTCATATGCCTGCTAACAATCAGTTTTTAGTGTTTGAGAAGTGCTCATAGAAAATCAGAAAAATATATATGATAAACATAAACGATATCCAACAAGCTCACGAGCGAATCAAGCCATACATCAATGAAACCCCTGTACTGAACTCGGCATTATTGAACCAGTGGTTGGGTCATGCAATCTATTTCAAAGTTGAATGCTTGCAGAAAATTGGTGCATTTAAAGCGAGAGGTGGTTGTAATGCTGTTCAAGTACTACAAGAGCAACACAGCAACATCAAACGTGTGGTCGCCAATTCATCAGGCAACCATGCTCAAGCAGTGGCTTGGGCTGCTAAACAGTTTGGTGTGCCAGCAACCATTTATATGCCTTCTTTTGCTTCCAAGGTGAAAGCCCAAGCGACTAGATCTTATGGTGCGGAAGTCGTTTTATTGGACACCAGGCAAGAAGTCGATGCTGCTGTAGAAGAGGCCGCAAAAGAAGCCGGTGTGTTTTGTATTTCGCCCTTCAATGATTACTCTGTGATTGCAGGACAAGGCACTGCCGCTTTTGAGGCTTTGCAACAAGCTAAAGAACCTATGGATGCCATATTTACCCCTTGCGGGGGTGGCGGTTTGATTTCAGGCACATTGATTGCAACCCGCCATTTACAACCAGAAGCTCAAGTCATTGCAGCCGAGCCATTGGCTGGTGATGATGCCATGCGCTCCTATCAGTCGGGTGAAATTCAAAAATTAGATGATGCACCCAAAACGCTGGCAGACGGGGCCATGACCCTATCAATTGGTGACAAGACTTTTGAACATATACAGCATATCGATGATTTTTTTGCTGTTGATGAAGAGCCAATGACTTATTGGACTCAGTGGTTACAACACTTACTTAAAGTTCATGTAGAGCCGACCTGTGCCATGACCATGGATGCAGTATGTCAATGGTTGCGCCAATCGGGCAACAAAAAACCGCAACGCATTATGGTGATTCTATCTGGTGGTAATATTGATTCAAGTAAGATGCAAAAATTATGGGCTCAAGATTATTTAAATGTGCAGCCTCATTTAACTTTATTTGCTTAAGGAATTTCTTGCATCTATTTATACTTTCTTTGC
>CALDFB010000208.1 GCA_937942365.1 uncultured Marinicella sp.
CAATGGAACCATCGATTGGGGCGTCGATTTGCCCTTTGCAGTCCCCGTCCACAATCGCAACGTCGCGGCCGGAATACTCAGATAGCGAGCCGCTTCTGAGATCGAATAAACGGGTTGCGATCGCAACACCGGAATTTCTGCCATTGCGCCCATCGTATCTTACCCTTGCAGGTTAGATAACGCTGTAGCTAAGGACAATAAATTTCTGTCACAAACCTATGAATAGCGTTAATGTTCCTCATTAAAACGGATTACGGCACTAGATACAGTCGTGTAAGTCACAGACTTAGCGCAACCGTTTTATACTCAAAACACGGGCAGTCCTACGGTCAATCGCGCAAAACATAGCCAACACCTCGTACGGTTTGAATGCATTGATCTTTGTGATGTTTTTTCAAAGCTTTACGCAAACGCAAGATATGTACATCAACGGTACGATCTTCTACAAAGGTATTGCGCCCCCAAATGTGATTCAAGATGTGTTCACGAGCCAGTAATTTATTGGGGTTCTGTAAGAAAAGCTTCAGTAATTTAAATTCTGTCAAACTTAAATTGATTGGCTCACCTTCAATGATGAGCTCATGCGCTTCCGCATCCATAACAATACCCTGATATTCGATCCTGTTATTCGGTTCAAAACCTTGAGAACGCCGCAAATGAGCCCTGATTCTTGCCATCAATTCAAGTATAGATGCCGGCTTAGTCAAATAATCATCTGCACCACGTTCCAGTCCTTTGACTTTGTCTTTTTCCTCGCCCCTGGCAGTCAACATGATGATAGGCACCTCTCTGATAACATCATCACGGCGAATCATATCAATTAAATCAATACCGCTCATATCTGGCAGCCCCCAATCAATCACAATTAAATCAGGGTGTACTTGATTTAGCTGCTCCAACGCTTCGTTTCCTGAAGCGGCTTTGAAAGTTTCAAAACCTTCGCGACGCAGTGAAAATGCCATCATTTCTCGTATGGCCATATCATCTTCAACTATAAGGATGTTGTTTTGCATTGGGGCAGACTGAGTAGTTAAAGATGTCATAATAGTTAACTATTATGACAAAACAGTGACATATTTGTCACATAATTCGTACAGATCATTTCAATTAGCCAATATAATGTCAAGTTCTACTTATTCCAATGTTAACTAGAATTCATGCATTCAGAATTTGATTCACTGTTCCCTACCTTAAACAAAGTAACTGCAACAGGTAAATTGCGCAGCGAAGCAGCTGATTTTCATGTGGTGGAACACAGTGAGGTGTGTTTTACCGAAGAAGGAGAACACTTGTGGTTAAAAATAGAAAAAACCAGCAGTAACACTGCCTGGGCAGCTACTCAAATAGCCAGCGCTTGCAAAGTACCTGCCCGTCAAGTTGGTTTTGCAGGTTTAAAAGACCGCCATGCCATCACCCAACAATGGTTCAGTGTCCAATTACCACAAATTTCAGATATAAAAATCATCAAAGCCAAACTGCCTGATGAAATCAGCATCCTTGAGCATCATTGGCACCACAGGAAAATTAAAACAGGACAGCTCAAGTTCAACGAATTTAAATTGATAGTGAGGGATGTACAAGGTGATCGATTAGCCACAGAACAAAACATCCGATGCATTCAACGAACTGGTGTGCCTAACTATTTTGGGCCGCAACGCTTTGGCCACGACCTCAGCAACATCCAACAAACCAAAGACTGGTTTGCAGGCACCATAAAAGTCAACAATAAAAGGCTCAAAGGCTTACTTATATCGACAGCTCGAAGTCACATATTTAACTTGATACTGGCCGAGCGCATAAAAAAAGAACTTTGGCAGCATCCAATAACTGGCGATGTTATACAGCTGAATCAAAGTCACTCATGGTTCCCTGCCAAAGATGCCACAACCAAAGAACTGTCAGATCGATTGGCTGCTTTTGATGTACACATCAGCGCTGCTTTATGGGGTGAAGACTCGGTTCAAAGCACTGATCAATGCGCTATCCTTGAAAACAACATCGCAAACTCATTACCCGAGTACCAACCAGGTTTCAAAACCCACAGAGTCAAGCAAGACCGTCGTGCCATGCGAATAGTTACCACTGACTTCAACCATATATGGGTAGACAATGATCTACACCTCAGTTTCAAGCTACAACCAGGCGCCTACGCCACCAGTGTCTTGCGTGAAATTATTCAAACCAGTTAACATTATTTAACCAAAATTCATTCAATAATGTTGGCATTAGACAGCAACATAGTCTATCTTGCGCAATCGATACAAACTGAGTTTCATGGTATTTTGACATGTAAACAGTTAGTGTGGTTTTACATTTTTAGAGGAGTAAAAAATGCGATTTAAATTAATTTTACCCATAGCTGTGGTTATGGCGTCAGTGAACAATCCTGTATTAGCTGACCGAAAAGACAGCAATAAAGCCATCAATCAAGCCAAAGTTTTGATTGAATCAGCCGAGAGAAATGGTGCATCTGCCCATGCTTCATTCTTACTTAAATCATCCCGCGATCATTTGGCCCAAGCTTTGGCTCAAATGGATAAAAGAGATTGGGTGGACGCAGAAGTGTCAGCCAAAATGGCACAACGCGATGCCGAAGTGGCTGATGCCAAATCTCAATCAGCCAAAGCAGAAAAATCATACAATGATTTAAAAGCAGCCGTTGATTTATTAAAATCAGAATTAACTCGTAAAAGGAGCATGCAATGAAAAATTTAAGCAAAATCTTTTATGTGTCTTTAATTTGTGCCCTACTCGCCTCATGTGCTTCAACACCAAAATCAGATCCAAGGGTAACAGCCTTGGAAAAACGCCTTGGAGATTTGATGTCTAATAAAGACTTGGCTGACCGAGGCGGTGATGAACTGAAACGAGCACAACGGGCGGTTAATCAAGTCAAAAATGAATTCGGTGATATGGATGCTCAAGAT
This sequence comes from uncultured Marinicella sp., assembly GCA_937942365.1. Classification (GTDB taxonomy): domain Bacteria; phylum Pseudomonadota; class Gammaproteobacteria; order Xanthomonadales; family Marinicellaceae; genus Marinicella. Next base: position 2,928 of record CALDFB010000208.1, read on the forward strand.
TTAGACTTTTCCATTTATGCGACCAATAGAGTGATTGAGTTAGCCCAGTACGCTGCTCAAGCGCGTTGGTTTGATGACCAACGCGAAACATTGGTTGAAGAACAGAGTCAACTGATCTTGGAAGCCAGAACCTTAGAAGCAGATTTAGCCACCGAACGTGCCATGAAAGCCAATGCCAGTGCCCAGGCGGCACAAGCACAAAGAGAATTGGCGCTTAAAGAAGCCGAAGCAGCCCGTTTAATGCGCGATGAAGCCTTAGCCACTGCACAATATGCTGAAGAACAAAAACAATTGGCCATGAATGCCCGGGCCGAAGCTGAAGAACTGAAAGCCCAAGCTGAAGCTGCGGCCTCCTCTGCCATGAGTGAAGCTGAGAAAGCCAAATTAATGGCTGCCGCTGAAGCAGCCAAAGCTGAAGCAGCAATTGCTGAGGCCGCGGCAGCCAGAGCCGCCATGCAACAATTGGAAAATGAATTGACTGAGCTCAAAGCCAAACAAACCGATCGTGGTTTGGTGATCACTTTGGGTGATGTATTGTTTGAGTTTAATCAAGCTGACTTAATCAATGGTGCAGCCAGAAATTTAGATCCCTTGGTCAAAGCACTGAATAAAGACCCTGAGCAAAGCGTTATTGTTGAAGGTCATACAGATAATATCGGCAGCAAAGAATATAATTTAAGCCTTTCAGAAAGAAGGGCCGATGCAGTCAAAGCTTATTTGGTGAGCCAAGGCATAACTGAAACCAGAGTATCTACCGAAGGTTTAGGGTTTGAGTTTCCTGTCGCCAGCAATGAGACTAATGCAGGCCGCCAACAAAACAGACGTGTTGAGATTATCTTGCCGCAAGAATGATTCAACTGCTTTATTTAATGGGCCACTGATCTTCATCAGTGGCCTTGCTTTTCACGTAAAATTAATCACGAACCAATGATTTTATTGATATATATATTTTCCAAAAAATATAAATCACATCCACCAAGAACTAACTAACTGATCTGCTGTCAAAATCGTCATAGCTTGTCTATAAAGAAAATCTAACAATGAAATGGATAATGGCATCCATATCAGCTCTCATATTGATCACAATAATCTGCTTAGTTTTATACCATTTATTTGATTCACCGATGGCATTACTGGATGCAGAAGATGAAAAAAAACCATCCGTAGAATTTGTTGATTCGATTTACATCAAAGAAGATCCAGAAAATGAATTACTGTTCTCGCAAATCAAAGAGCTGATTAAACAACCACATCATTGCGAAAACTCACAAGATTGCTTAAAAATATCTTATGGCTGCCCTTTTGGATGTTCAAGTTTGGTCAACAAGGAGAATCACCAAAAGATTAAAACCATGATAAAAAAATGGGCACATAGCAGATCTTCAAGCTGTTCATATGTGTGCCCAGAAGAATTAAGCAAAGCCGTTTGTATCAACAACATTTGCTCACTTGATTATGAGCAATACAATAAAATGCACATCAAAAAATTTGTAGAAGACAATTTTAAATAATAATTAAAGACCACCATGAATTAATATGTATTTAGATTTACGAAATTAATTTAGTGAATACTGATATTCCACTTCGGCTTCGCTTACTTCGGCAAGCTCAGCACAGCGCAGTGCGCGGCACTTTCTACATCCAGAATTTGACGTAAAAAGCTTCGCTGACATTATCCCTGGCTGAGTGGAGCCGAAGCCTTAATAGAAATGATGAATGAATGATAGAATAACTGAATTCACTTTAATCCAATACCGTCGAAATACAAATTTTATCCCAAGCTTTTTCGGGTGCATCATTAGGTAGCACATGTCCTCCATTGAATACATCCAGCCAATAGTTCTGGCCTTCTATCCAACCTGCATTGATAAAATTAAGCCGGTCATTTTGCGCAAAAGACAACAATGAATCGCCGCTTCCTACAGAAACATATACTGGCAACTCCCGATCAGCGTTGAGCGGCGCTGTAACGCCAGCTGCAGCAGCCAAAACTCCTGCATTAATCGCATAAGCGGCAAATACATCAGTTCTCTCTAATGCTTTATCATGCATCACATGGCCACCAGAAGAAAAGCCCCACCCATACACACGACTGGACTCTATATTATAATCCACTTCCATGTCAGCAAGAATTGCTAACAAAACATTTTCAGCATTTGCAGGTATAAAACCACCACCTGTTGTCCCAGTGGCTTCTTGTGCCACAATTATAAAACGTTGCTCTTCTGCAGTGGACTCCCATAAATCCCTTACCGACTGTGCTGCAGCTGGAGCTGTACCTGGCCCACCAGCTCCATGCCAAAGAAACATTAAAGGCAATGGCTCACTTGGTTGGTATGTAGAAGGTACATAGACATAATATGTTCTGACTCCTAACGAAGAATTCACAAAAACTGTTCGAGTAGATGCGCCTGGAAAAGTACCACCAGACCCATTAGAAGGCAGTGAAGTATTCTCATGACCATCAGTAAAGATCATATCTGGACAATCATTTAAACTTGGGACAGTTGCTAACAGCTGTGAAGTCAGCACCAATAAAAACCCAACTAAGAGTAACTTCATTTGTTTCATATCAATCTTTTTCAACCTCAACTCGATCAACATTTCTAAACCCCTGGGGTAACACTAAACCACGCTTGGCTCGATGTCCAATATAATTAACTAAATCCTTCCACTTAAACCTGATATAGCGCGCACCCGCATGAATCAAGAATGAATCTTCTGGCGTTATGACCAAAGTAGCTGCTAATTTTTCTTCCCCCGCTTTTAAACGCTTGGCAGGGATATTGATTAACTTATTACCTTTACCTTTAGCCAACTCTGGCAATTCTTCCAGTGGAAAAACCAGCATATAACCAGCTGTGGTAATACAAACCACATGCGCTTCTGGTAATTTCTCTATCCATGTCGGCTTCATAGCACTGAAGCCTTTTGGCACGCTCAAAACATGCTTACCAGCTTTCATCTTACTGTATAGGTTCTCCATTACGCCGTGATACCCATAGCCTGCATCTGAGCACATCAGTAATCTGGCATTGGGTAATTGGCATGTTACCGATATGGGCAGTAAATTATCTTTGAAATTAAATTTGGTCGTTAGTGGCTCGCCTTGACCACGGGCTGAAGGCAGGGTGTGGGTGAGTAAACTGAACGCCCGCCCATCAGGTGATAAAAACACTGAGGTCAGATTACTGCGTCCATGGGTATGATCTAAATACTCATCACCAGCTTTGTAATTCAAAGCCGCGGCATCTATATCATGCCCTTTAGCAGCTCTGACCCAGCCAGAAGTGGATAATATGATGGTACTGGGCTCACTGGGAATCAATTTGGTTTCATCGAACACCTGTGCTGCATCACGCATCGCAATTTGTGTTTTACGCGCATCACCATACTGTTCCATATCGGCTTTGATTTCATTGCGAATCAGCGTTTTCATCCGTGCTCTGGATTTTAAGATGCCCTCTAAATCATTTTTTTCTGCTTGTAACTCTGTTTGTTCTGTGCGAATTTTCATTTCTTCTAACCGAGCCAAGTTACGCAATCGCGTATCCAAAATGGCATCAGCTTGGATTTCTGAAAGTTTAAATGCTTTGATCAGTTCTTTTTTCGGTTCATCTTCGTAGCGAATGATTCTGATCACCTCATCCAAGTTCAAGAAGGCGATCAACAAGCCTTCTAAAATATGCAGTCTCGCATCAACTTTATCTAATCTGAATTGCAGTCGACGACGCACTGTTTCTGTACGAAACCTCAGCCACTCCTGCAAGATCATTTTAAGGTTTTTAACTTGTGGTCTGCGGTCCAAACCAATGACATTCAAATTGGCTTTATAAGTCTTTTCCAAATCTGTGGTAGCAAACAAATGTAACATCAAATCATCAAAATTAATGCGATTCGAACGTGCGGTCACCACCAATCGAACTGGATTTTCATGATCTGACTCATCTCGTAGATCACTGACCATGGGTAATTTTTTGGCACGCATTTGACTGGCTATCTGTTCCAGAACTTTACTTCCAGAGGCTTGATGCGGTAAAGCGGTAATGATCACATCATTCCCCTCACGCTCATACACAGCGCGCATTCGGATACCACCATGACCTGTTTCATACATATTCAGAATATCGGCTTTAGGCGTGATGATTTCGGCTTTGGTTGGGTAATCGGGTGCTTGAATAAATTCACACAAATCAACCACTTCACAACTGGGGTTATCGAGCAAATGCAATGTAGCTTGAGCCACTTCTGTTAAATTATGGGGTGGCACATCAGTGGCCATACCCACCGCGATCCCTGAAGCCCCGTTAAGTAAAACATTGGGTAACCGAGCAGGTAACCACAAAGGCTCGTCCATGGTACCATCAAAATTTGGTCCCCAATCCACCGTGCCATGGGGTAATTCAGACAGCAATGTTTTGGCATAAGGCGTTAATCGTGATTCCGTATACCGCATCGCTGCAAAAGATTTAGGGTCATCTGGCGAACCAAAGTTTCCTTGTCCATCTACCAAAGGATAACGATATGAAAATGACTGTGCCATTAATACCATGGCTTCATAACAAGCAGAATCACCGTGGGGGTGAAATTTACCGATGACATCACCAATGGTACGTGCTGACTTTTTGTGCTTGGATTGATTGGACAAACCCAGTTCACTCATGGCGTAGACGATCCTTCGTTGTACTGGCTTCAAGCCATCGCCAACAAAAGGCAAGGCACGATCTAAAACCACATACATTGAGTAATCTAAATAAGATCGCTCTGCATATTCACCCATTGAAATGGTTTCAAAGTCCATCGATTGTGTCATAAAAATCTGTTGTTAATCAAAGCGTTTATTTTAACATCGCCTCAACCATATTGGTAACTAAACAGTCTGATAAAAACAGCCCGGACAATTGATTATACGAAGTACATCGTTTATTATAATTGAAGTCTTTTATCAGGAATATTGAATGAAAAAAACAGTTCTTATCATCAATTTTTTACTGAGCACAATGGCCAGTGCCGTCCACTACAACGATTTTGAAATCAGAAAGCAACTCAATCAAAACGAATTAAAACAACTTTCTACAAAATATTTACGCAGTTATTTCAGTTCCTCACAACCTGAATCTGTCATTCAAGACCTGATTAAATCGGATTTAACACCATTAGAATTAGAATATATTTTTCACCAAATATTAACTGAAATTTCTCAACAACCACCCCAAGATTTCCATCAAAAATTCATTGACTTGATGAAGAGCTACCCAAGCCAAGCAACCAAAATAGCAGAAGAAGGCCATTTACCAGTTGCTATCTTTAATCTCAGTAGCCAAGCTTATGGTTTAGAAAATATCAGAACTGCTTTTAGAACAGAAATGCGTTTGAATCAAATATTAAATAACGATTTGGACAAAGCATTGTCTGAAATCAAACACATTTTAACTCTTGATAGGTCGGATCGAAGACCCCAGTGGTTGGGTGTTAAAAACAGTTTAGCTTCTCTACCAGAAAAATCATTACAACAAATAAGTAACCATTTATACAACCACATTCAGCTTAACTCTGGTTTAGACA
>CALDFB010000209.1 GCA_937942365.1 uncultured Marinicella sp.
ATTGATGAAGCGATTGATATCAGTTGCAAAGGAGTTGACTGTTAAGTAACGATTCTGCGGTTCTTTTTCTAATGCATGACAGATGATGTCATCCAAGTCTCCTTTTAGTTGTTTGAAATTTATGGGGTGGTCGATAAAATTCATTTTTTTAAACTTATGACTGGCCAAAATTGGTGGCTTTTGGGCAATAGTTTCTTCAATCCCCCCCCAACTTTTACCTTTGAACTCGAAGGTATGTTGATCTGTCAACAGCCTATACAGCAATAACCCCAAGACATAAACATCACAACTGACTGAAATATTTTTGCCTTTAAGTTGTTCCGGAGCTGCATATTGTGGGGTCAATGCCAATGTACCTACAATGGTTTCATGAATCACTTCAGTACCAGGCAATATCTTCAGGGGCTTAGCAATCCCGAAGTCCAAAAGTTTGACTTCACCTTTTTCGCTGACCAAAACATTGGATGGTTTTAAGTCCCTGTGAACAATTAAGTTGTTATGTGCAAAACTGACCGCATCGCAAACTTGAAGAAACAAACACAGGCGATCATTAAGTTTCAGTTTGTTTTCTTGGCAGTATTGATCAATAGGTATACCATTCACGTATTCCATTACATAATACAAATGATCATTCTGTTTACCGGCATCAATCAATCGAGTGATGTTTGGGTGTTCTAGACTCGCAAGAATTCTGCGCTCATTATCAAATCTATTGATGGATTGTTGATCCATTACACCTATGTTGAGCACTTTGATTGCCACCAACTGATGCACTTGATCAGTTCTTTGAGCCAAATATACTTGTCCCATTCCACCAGATCCAATCTTTTTTATGATGGTGTATTTTCCAAACACATCACCCGACTTGAACTGATTTTCATTTAAAAATATATCTGATATTGAATCTTTCGGAGTGATAGTTTGATCTTCCTGTTTGAGATGTACCGACATCAATAACTTAACTTGCTCTTTAATTTCAGGCTTATACTGACATACCTTTTCAATTTCTGATTCGATATTACCCAATGGCAAATCAAGCAACTTATTAATTATTGACTTGACGTCTTTCCAATCTGAAATACTCAGTTCTTGATCGTTACTCATATCTAACTACTTAATTTGTGAAAGTAACCATAACCTGGCAAATTTCCAATTTCTAGAGATGGTTGATTCAGATACAGACATCATCTCTGCCATTTCAGGAATGGTCGAACCACCAAATATCTTATATTCAACCACCTGGGCGGCTTCTGCATCAATTTTTTCTAGATCATTCAATAACCTGTCTATCATAAGCCAGTCGATCACTGTTGAATTTTCTGAGTCCAATATTTCAGCAATCCTATCCAATGTTATATAGTCCTCTTGCCCACCTCTTTTCAATCTAGATTCAGAGCGAAAGTGATTAACCACAACATTCCTGATCACTTTTGTTGCAATGACAAAAAACTGTTGCTTCGATTTGAACACCAGTGATTTTTGCTTTCTCATCTTGATAAAAGCTTCGTTAACTATTTCTGTGGTTTGTAAGGAATCAGCCTTTTGGGATTTAAATTGTTTATGAGCAATCTGGTGTATATACGGATACAGAGCCTCAATTAACTGGGATTCTACTTGTAAATTTCCTTTTGACCATTCTTGTAACAATTGATCTATCGATTTTGATTTTTTGAAGGTCACTTTTTTCATATTCAATGACTTACCAGTTAAGATATTGGTAAAGTTAAACAAGCTAATTACATGATAAAAGTGGTATTTTTACCAGTCCAAAAAAATAGAAATATCTATTACTATTAATAACTTAGAAGCCAGTCATAATATAGTATTAATTACTTTCCAGCAAGTAGAATAAAAAGCAAGCCTTTTAAAAAATACTTACTCAGCCATATCTACTATAATCAAGGTCTACTTGACGCTGCCAAAGAAATAATCGCACAAGCTTTGCCGAATATGTACACCATGCATAAGGATGGAGATTATTATCAAGAGTTGGCCGAAGAACTGGACCAAGTCTTAAATGATCAGTTAAGCCCCAGTGAGACTGAATTTCTAAAACCTAACATATCCGATCAGTGATACCTCCGGGTCAAAGACGCTCGATATCGGGTCAAGCCCGATACGAAGATTTATGTTTCAGTGTGGATATAAAGCAAGGTGTTTGGGTTAAACAGCTAACGCTTAACTTTCAATGGTTTTTCTTTTCCTGCCCCACAAATAATAGGCAGTGGCCAAAGCCATGGCCAAGCCACACCAAGCACCTTCAGAGACAGACAGTTTTAATACTGTGTGGTTGAGTTGTATTAAGGCGTAACTCAAGGCACCAAAAATAACAGTTAATACTGCTATGATTGTTATTGATTTCATGACCTTTTTTGCGGTGTTTTGTGACTGCTCCTCTACAGTTGAGTTCATTTCATTCATATTATGTGTTTAGACTTATGATCAAATTCGAATTATAGAAAAGGGTAAGTCAATGTGATGTGAAAATAAATCAATCAATTTTTAACTCAAAAAAAAGGGCACCAATGGCGCCCTCATTAGACTGTCAATAAAGTTCCTGTTATTAATCTAAGAACTCAGTCCAACCGTTGGTCCAAGCGCTCACTTGTGATTTAAAGGCACCAACATAGTTGGTTTTATCAAAGAAAGCGCCGAATTTATTTCCATCAATAGCGCCAACCGAAGGTGTGTTGGCAGTCGGGTAGATGTTATTCAGCGCAGGATTAGCCACTTGGTTACCTGTTTGCGCTTCGAAGAATGACTGGACCGTGAAGGCATCACCCTCTTCTTCTTCAAAATTTTGATCACAACTGATCACTGTATTTTCCATGGTTGCTGTACCTGATAAACCACCAGGTGTACCTGCTGCTGCAAACGTGGCATCAGAATCCAAATCCAAGCATTTCTCAAAACCAGTCACAATCACGTTGGTCATGTTAAACCCTGTACCGCGACGTAAAACCATGCCTGTGGTGGTTTTGTTATCTGATGGCCCACCAATGAATGTGGCATTGGCTATACTTGGCTGTGATCGGGGAGCAGCATCATTGTTATCTTCAAAGTTATCGGCTTCAATACCACGCTCTTTGTCGTTAGCAGCATCTGCATCTTGCTTAACCAATAAATATTGAACGTTTCCATTCCAACCATGAGTCCAATCCAGGGAATCATCTTTGATACCAGTTAGCACCAAGTGTTTGGCATTCACAGTACCACCAAAAAACTCTACACCATCATCTTCATTGGCATGAACTTGAACATAGTCAACCACTGTACCTGAGCCAACTCCTTGGAAAGCAATACCGTTTAACTCATCTTCATCATTGATTCTGAAACCACCAAACTGAACACGTACATATTTCAAAACACCACTTGAGTCATCAGGAATATTCCCACCGAAGTTACCTGAACCACCCTCACCGACATCTTCACACTGTTCAAATGGAACCGCTTCATCACAAATGTTAATGGGTGCTTGACCATTGATCACTAAACCACCCCAGTTACCTGCTCCAGCTGATGGATCACTGGCCGTGAAAGGTCCTGTGAAAACAATCGGTGCATAGGCTGTGCCTTCTGCAAATATCTTTGAGCCTCGTTGTACCGCTAAGAAATCATTACCAGTTACACCCAAGACGCGCGTGCCAGCTTCAATGGTTAAATTTGCTGTGGTTCCGCCATCTTGACCCACAAAAACACCGCCTTGCAAAACCCAATTGGTGTCATTGGTAAATGTCACATCACCTGACAGAGTTCCGGTTACCGCACAAGTCTTAGGCTGAGTGGTTGCAGTTGCAAACGCAGGACAACCCGTGAATTCTGTTTGGTAAGGACAAACAGAAGCATCTCGGATAAAACCACCGATCTCATCAATCGGCTGCAAATCAAAGCTTGCAGATGTTTCAGTGATGAAAGCACTGTTGATTCCAGTGATGTCCATTGATAAGCTGCGACAGCTTTTAAAGTCTAATTCAGCCGTTCCAAAAGGCGAAGCCATCCGATCATTGGGGCCAACAAAAGATCCATTGGTCACTTCAAGCAGATCAATAGATATCGTTGACTCACCAGCCAGAATTTCATTATTTCCAGTCACCCATGTTGGGTTGCCATCTTCCCCATAAATAAAACCTGTCATGAAAAGTTGCCCGACTTCAGGCCCAGTTTTTACATAATCAAATTGCCAGCCTGTGCCATTCTCATTGGCTCCCGAAAACCAGTGGCCCTCAAAGTTTTCATCAACACTGATGGCTGCAGCAGATCCACTCAGCATAACACCACCTAAAATTGCACCTTTGATGGCACTTTTAAAAAATAATTTCATCTTAATACCTCAGTTATGACATTCAAAAAAACTGAAATTCTACGTCTGATATATTTCATTTAAGTGACCAAAATATGAAGATTTGGTTACATCATTAATCTGACTCCTTATTTAAAAAAATAAAATATTTTTAGCTTCTTTAGTAACCATATTGTCACATTAGGATCATAGAATTTGCAGCATCTTAAATTTTTGATTCATCATGTCAGCAAAAATTAACTACAAACCATCTAAGCCTAAACGAGGTTCTTTTGTAGCAAAATCATCATTGATACTCGGTTGTGTGGTTGCAACGTTTCCATTGATGGCACAAAATTCTCAGCCAGAAAACTCTGATCAAATCATCAACAACCTCATTCAGCTCAGAGGCCAAGTCGAAGATTTACAGTCTGAACTGCAGATACTTAAAGCCGAACACACACAATCGATGAGTTACCTCAATACTCGGAAAACTGAACTGTCAGCCAACATAGATCGACAACAACTACAAATTAAGCAAGCGCAAGCCCAAGTGGTTGAGCTGCAAGAAAAAGTCAAAACATTGGGCTTGGACTCTGAACAAATGATGGGCGATGTGATGAACATGGCTGCCAACATTAAACAAGGAATCACCACAGGCATTCCGTTCAAATACAATGAAAGGAACAGCGTCATTGATGACATCACACGAGACTTAGAAGGCAGAAAGATCACTTCACAACATGCCATCAACCGCTTGTGGGCATTCTTAGAAGACGAAATGCGACTGGCCAGAGAAAATGCAATCTATTCACAGACCATCGAATTGAATGGCGAACAAATTCTGGTGGATGTGGCCAAACTAGGTACGGTGTTGATGTATTTTAAAACCCGAGACGACAGATACGGTCATGTCATAAGAAATAACAACAGATGGCAGTTTAATCTACTGGACCAAGAACAAGACAAGCAAGCTGTAGCACAACTGTTTGACTCTTTAAAAAAACAAATCAGACAAGGTTACTTCACCTTACCTCTGAATATATCCACTACAAAATCACCAAGCTGAATCTGGACCAAATATCATGAAAAACTCAATCATTATAATATTGCTTTTGAGCGCTCAGTGGACAACAACCACATCAGTTTTGGCCCAAACCAATGAAAACTCTATTCCTCAAGATCAGGTTTTAGAACCGACAATTCCTCAAGCTGATCCAGCGAAAGCTGAGCAAGATTTATTACTTGCTTACAAAAAAGAATATGCTTTTTTATCCAATCAAGTTACAAACATTCAATCTCGCTTAAATCAATTTAAACAAAATGCTCAACTTGAAAAACGAGCAATTGAAAGTGAGATTTCAAGTTTGGAAAATCAACTTTTAAATGCTGAGTCCGTTGCCAACCAACTTGAAGATGAAATTTTTCAGATTGGGCGTAATTCTGAATCAGCTGAAGACAATCAAGGGTTGATTGAGTCAACAATCATTCAAGCACAAGCTACCATGAGTGAATATGACTTTCCTGGTTTTCCAGAGGTTTCAGGTGATACAGAAACACTCACTGACTTAAGTAAAATCATGTCGTTGATAAATTTTGCTGATCAAGTCATCAAACAACAAGCCAGCATCACTGAACAGCCAGGTGCGTTTTTTCTCACAGATGGTACAGCAGTCAAAGGCGAAATCATTCGCATTGGTAACATTGCTTCATATGGCAGTGATGGACAATCAGCAGGTGTACTGGCTCCAGCTGGAGAAAAGCAATTCAAAATCTGGCAAGACGGTGACCCTGAGGCTGCCATGGGTATTTTTAATGGAAAAGGTCTTGGTTTATTGCCCATATTTTTATATGAATCAACAGTCAAGGCCATTGAAGAAAAACAGCAAAAGACCATTCTCAGCGTCATAAACTCTGGAGGATTGATCGCCTGGATCATTGCTGGCCTAGGTCTGTTTGCTTTGTTACTCATTGTTTTAAGGGTATTCTTTCTGAATAAAGCTTCCGCCAGTACTGAGCGATTGTTGAGTGGAGTGGTTAATAAGATTGAAGCGAAAGACGTCTCTGGTGCGATTGGATTGGCAGCTAAAAAATCCAGTTCAAGTTCTCGGGTATTGTTATCGGCGCTGCGCAATATCGATCGTGATCGTGATCATATAGAAGACATCGTTTCTGAATCGATTTTACATGAATCAAGTCAATTAAACCGGTTTGGTTCACTGATTCTGGTGATAGCAACTGTGGCGCCTTTACTTGGCTTACTTGGAACTGTAACTGGCATGATCACCACTTTTGACATCATCACCGAATTTGGGACTGGTGATCCTAAATTGTTATCAAGCGGTATTTCAATCGCATTGGTTACCACTGAAGTGGGGCTGGCTGTGGCTATTCCAGCATTGTTATTTGGCAATGTATTATCTGGATGGGCAGAACGAATCAAAGATGACATGGAAAAAGCGGCTTTACGGGCCATCAACGTTTACAAGAAAACTTTTACCGCAGCGTAAATGAAAGTTCATGAATGATGTCATCCAACAATTGTTAGGCTATTTTTCATCTGGTGGCTATGTAATGCCCCCATTGATTATAGCCACAGTGGTGCTGTGGTGGACCTTGGGTTATCGCATGATGTCTTTAAAGCGTGGGTCGTTGCGCAGCCCCAGAGTCATGATTGATCGGTACTTAGCTGGTAAGTTCCCCAATCACCCAGGGGCAGATAACGGTATTTTAGTAAGGGTACTCAAAAAGGGCATGAAACTTCGTAATCAGAATTTACCTGATTTAAGACGTCATTTAGATGACGCTTTTGCACAAGAAGCCACAGAAATTAAAAAGTACAGGGTTTTAATAACCACCATTGTTTTGGTGGCTCCTTTACTGGGCTTATTGGGCACAGTTTCTGGAATGATTGAGACATTTGATTCTTTAGGGGACATGTCATTGTTTTCTCAATCAGGCGGCATTGCTGGAGGTATATCCCAGGCCTTGATCACCACTCAAATGGGGTTGGCAGTATCCATCCCTGGCCTGATAGTTAATGGCATTTTAGATAAGAAACAAAGGCAACTTGAGATTGAGATGGCGCAGATGAAAGACTATTTATGTGCTCCATTGCCTGATCAAGAAATGAAACCAGCCTGATCAAAAAGATAACTCAGAGAATCAATTATGCGATACAGAGAAAGCAAAGAAACAGTTCAAGATTTAAACATATCACCTTTGATTGATATGGTTTTCATCTTGCTTATTTTCTTTATGGTTAGCACCACATTTGTCAAAGACATGAAACTAGAATTAGATCGCCCTTCAGCGTCCAGTTCAACCACAGCTTCAACCAAAGCAGTGCGCTTGTATATAGATAATGCAGGTGAAGTTTATTTAGATGGTGAAAGCATTCGAGCATGGGTGATTCAATCTAGATTGCGAGATTTATTAAAAACCAAAACACAGAAATCAGTTTTGGTGGTAACCGATGAAAACGTGCCTTCGGGCAAATTAGTAGAAGTGGTGGATCAAGCCCGTCTGGCAGGTGCGTCAGATGTGGGCGTTGCTACCGAGAAAGAAGTAGGAGCAGGCTAATGAACTTAAACAAAAAACAAGATGGTATTAAAAAGAATCTCGCCGCATTGGGTTCTATGATGTTTGGTACAGTATTGGTACTTGGTACATTGATATTGATCAATGATTCGGATAATTTAATGTCTGAAGCTGAAGGTTTAGATGGATCCAATATCAAAATCCAACAACAAAAACCCAAGGCCAAGCAAGAAACTCAGAAACCCAAGCCTAAGCCCAAACCCAAACGTGCGCGCCAAGCTCCACCCACACCATTACTGGGTTTAAACAGCTCTTTGGGTGGTTTAGATCTGGGTTTACCTGATTTTTCAATGGCTGGTTTAGATGGTCTAGATGGCGACATTTTAGGTAATGGTAATGGCGTAGTCATGACCGATGACACAGTAGATCAATCACCAAAGGCAGTGTGGCAAGCACCCATGGTTTATCCACCCAGAGCTCGAGCCAAGGGTGTTGAGGGCTATGTGGTTTTTTCTCTTCTTATAGGGATTACCGGTGAAATTGAACAGGTCAAAATAGTTGAATCATTTCCTGATGGCGTTTTTGACGAAGTGGCCATGCAAGGCATCAATGGTTGGCGATTTGAGCCAGCCCAGTATCAGGGACAATCGGTTAAATCATGGGCTAAACAACGCATCAGATTCGATTTAAGTTAATTAAAAGAGCCGTTAAAATGAAACCTGCCAAGTTGTTATTCACCCTGTATTTACTGACACTCAGTTCATTGACAGTTGCTGATAAAACCAATGATGACGTAGTTGAAGTGAATTACTTGGAGTTGGCATCTTTGATGCTTAAAGACAACAACATTGAAAAAGCTGAAACTGCTTTAAGTCAAGTCGACCTGGATGAAGAGGCCATAGATGTTCAACGCTTTCATGTCATCAATGGCTTATTACAGGTCAGAAAAGGAGAGAACCAAGCTGCCATCGATGCATTTACCGCAGCTAAAAAGTTAGGTACCGTCGACTCAGTTATCAATGTCTACTTGGCGCAATCAGCTTTTGCCCTTGAGCAATATCAATTAACCATAGATTCTTTGAACAGTGCGGGTGATGCCATCAGCAGGATCCCATCGGTTTATCACATGAGAGGGCAGTCTCATTGGTTAATGAAAGAACATGAAATGGCATTAGCCGTGATGGATCAAGCGAGTTTGATATTCGAAGATGACGCATCTTTTCCTCGTCGAAAAATATTTTATTTGATTGAACTAGGGCTGAACTCCAGTGCAGCCAGTTTAGGCTTAGTATACTTAGAAAAATATCAGGCAGATGCCACAGATTATGTAGGAATTGGTAATGCACTCAGATCTTCTGGAAACACAGTCTTGGCTTTACGATTCTTAGAACGTGCCAAGTTGAAATTTCCATACAATGCCGACGTTGCCAAAACTTTAGCAGCGACTTACATTGGTGACCAATCCTATCATGCAGCAGCACAAATCGTTCATCAATTGGCATTGGTAGACAACAGCTTACTGAGCGAAGCAGCCGAATTGTATCGGCGGGCCGGTCAAAAACACATGGCTTTGATGTTAAACGGCTTGGTTGAAAATCAAGAACAAAAACTCAAACAAAGATTGGGCATACTCATAGAACTAGAAAACTATGACCAAGCAGCTCAAATGCAGCAAGACATTAAACGAGTCCGTATTGATCATGATGAAAACATACAATATGCGATGGCATATGCTTTATTCAAAGTAGGCGAATATGATCAAGCCGAAAGTTATTTAGCAAGGATCACCGATTCACAATTATTTCAGAAAGCTGTAGAAATCAGAAAAATAATGGCCGATTGTGGCACCGAAACATGGCGTTGCTAATACCATTCTTACACCCATTAAATATCAAACCTTGTGAGCAATTCAATGAAAACCATTGTTATCATATTATGTTTATTATCGGCATCTTCAGCCATCGCTGAGGATGCTCAAGTTGCCATTTATGTTTTTTTAAAAGGCAGTCCACTCAGTCAAATTGAAATCACCAACAACGATCAAACAGCAGGTGTAACTGATCAATTAGGCGCCACAAAATTAACTTTAAAACCTGGCCAGAATACTTTGATTTTTAAATCTGAAAAAGATGAACTGTACCGCCATGAAATCCACTTAAGGTCTGGCGAATTGGTACAATTATTGGTCGACTTCAAAGTCACTGGAGATCAACAGCCATTGATCGACATTGAATCCTCTATTGACATGGAAGCACCGATTGATGTGGATGAAAGCCCCAATATAGATGTCGCTGTTGTGGCTTTCAGCGGAGTGGTTATGGATGCGGAAAACCAACAACCCATTGAAGGTGCAAAAGTCTATATTTCAGGACTGATTGATTTTTTGAGCACCAACCAACAAGGCCAATTCAGCACCGAGGTGCCTGTTGGTAGCTATAACATCAGTGTTTTACATGCTCAATTTAACAGTCAAATAAAAAACAATGTAACGGTTTTTGAAAACCAACAAAACGCCATCAATATCGAACTAACACCAGCAGGCGCTGAATTACCAGAGTTTGTGGTGGTAGAACCATTCATTGAAGGCTCTTTGGCTTCCGTCCTGGAAGAGCGTCGCTCAAATAATTCTGTGGCCAATTACCTCAGTATGGAACAAATAAGTAAATCAGGTGATTCCGATGCAGCAGGCGCACTCAAGCGAGTCACTGGACTGACCTTGGTTGATGGCAAATTCATTTTCATCCGAGGCTTGGGTGAACGGTATTCAAGTACCTTACTCAATGGTGCAAATTTACCCAGCCCAGACCCAACCAGGCGAGTGGTTCCATTAGACTTATTCCCAACCAGTATCATTGAAAGCATTGAAGTACAAAAAGGGTACTCTGCACATTTACCTGCTGAATTCGGTGGCGGATCGGTGGTGTTAAGAACCATCAGCGTACCCGATGAAAACTTTATGAATGTGGGTTTGTCATATAGTCAAAATAGCCAAACCACAGGTAAGGACGGCCTAAAGTACAATGGAGGTGGAAGAGACTGGACAGGGTTTGATGATGGCTCACGCGCCCTTCCTCGACTTTTAGCTGATGCCATTGCTGGTGACACAGAGCTCCGTCCCAACAATCCTTTCTTTTCTGGGGGGTTCAGTCCAGAAGAACTGGAGTTAATAGGAGAGTCGCTCAGTACTGATTATGATTTACGCCCTGCAAATATCGACCCTGGATTAGGTTTTGACTTAGCAGGAGGTATGCGTTTTGATCTAGATTCAGGACCCACCTTAGGCTTTTCTGCGGCTATGGAATATGGCAGTGATTATCAAACACGCTCAGAATTACGAAGAGAATATAACGTTTCAACCGGTAATAACTTGGCCTTAGACAGTGAAGAGTTATCACAAACCACAACTCGAGACATCAATGCCAGTGGCTTTATTACCACAGGCATAAAATTCAATGATTTACATCAACTATCTGCCAATTATATGTTACTACGCAGTACGCAAAACTTTGCAGAAATTGCCGAAGGGTTCAATGAAGACTTAGGTAACTCAAGACGCATTTATGAAATACGCTGGTCAGAACGTGATTTAAATTCCTTTCAAATGTTTGGCGAACACGCTTATCCTTTGAATTTTTCACCTGTTTTTTCAGACCTCAAGCTAGATTGGCAGTACACCGATTCACAAGCCAACTTTGACGAACCGGATAATCGCATTTATCGTTATGACCAACGCGATGAAGGTGACTTTGTGTTTTCAACACGTAATGACAGCAACTCAAGGGTATTCAGAAACTTGGCTGATGAAAGCCGCAATATTCGATATGACCTAAAACTGCCTTTAACATTTAGTAATAACCATGACTTATTATTTAACTTTGGTCAGAACTGGGTCAAAAAAGAAAGAAATTCAGACATACGTCGTTTTGTTTTTGAAGATGTTGGTCCTTTGGCTAATGAAATTGACCGCAATGATCTATTGAGCGATATTTTGAACCCAGATTTCATTGCACCAAATGGCTTCCAACTGATTGAAGTAACCAGAGCAACTGACAACTATTTCGCTGATCTTGATATCAAAGGCACTTATTATGGCTTTGATTACGCATACAAAGAAAACTTGCGTTTCTCATTGGGTGCCAGACGTGAAACTTTCGATCAATCTGTCACAACTTTTCGGCTGTTCGACCCTGAGGAAAGCCCAGTAACAGCAAGCTTACGCGATGATGATTGGTTTCCTTCGTTTTCATCCACTTGGATAATGAGTGACAGCCATCAATTCCGATTTAACTATTCTCAAACAGCAACCAGACCCGACTTCAAGGAACTTTCTTCCGCCCAGTTTAAGGATCCCGTTTTGGACCGAGATGTCATTGGCAACCCAGACCTAATAGTAGGAAAAATAACCCACTATGATTTACGCTGGGACAAGTATTTTTCACCCGGAGAGTTTGTTTCCTTGAGCCTTTTTTACAAAGAATTTGAAAACCCAATTGAAATCACCATTTTACCAGGCTCATCAAGTATCATCAGTTATGACAATGCCGAGGCGGCAGAAAATCTGGGTGTTGAATTAGAAGTTTATAAAGACTTTTCATTTCTTGGAGATCGATTTACTGACTTTTATGTCAGTGCCAACTACGCATACATCGACTCAGAAATTCAACTCAATACAGATGGCGTATCTGGTCAGACCAATAACATCAGACCACTACAAGGCCAATCACCCTACGTAGCAAACATCCAAATTGGTTATGACAATAAAGATAAGGGCATCAGTGCTTCATTACTGTTCAATAAGTTTGGCGAAAGGATCTCTGAAGCTGCAACCAGTGGACGTCCAGACATATATGAACAACCATTTAACCAAGTAGATTTCGTTTACTCACATGCTTTTGCACGGCGTTGGAAAATCAGTTTCAAAGCAAAAAACCTGCTTGATGATGAAGTGGTCTTTTTGCAAGGTGAAGAAATCACTCGCACTTTCAGTCGTGGACGTGGCTTTAGTCTGGGGTTTTCATATGATGTTTTTTGATGAAAAAAACCTGTTTAATTGAAAATAATTTCGTTTAATTTTTACCATTAGTGAAGTGATTAATCTCTCGTTTTCTTTTGCAATGCAGAGGAAGAAAACACAGTTAAAACACCTTCCTTTTTTTCAGTGTCTATAGTAACTGATGCAGTTAAAGGCTTGTTTTTTACAGTCCAGGTATCATGATCATGTGAGTTTAATGTAACCGTTATGTCATTCGCACCAGGTTTTAATAAATCACCCGGTATATGAGTGTATGGGCCATACAAGCGACTCACTTTGTTGCCATTAACAAATAGGTGAGCATGCCCGTTGACAAAACTCACCGCTTCAGACTCTCCATGTTCTGGTGGTTCGAGTCGGAAGTTCACAGTCCGTAAATGTAAGTTGTATCCTGAGAGAGAATCTTTATATAGCGCCACCTCAAGTTGTGGTGTATTCGCATGTCTTGGAACTTCAATGTGTTGGTGATGATGTTCATGACCTTGACTTTCATTAATCGGA
>CALDFB010000210.1 GCA_937942365.1 uncultured Marinicella sp.
TAAATAATTTCATTGTTGATGAAACCAAACATGAACTCAGTGTTGACTTTCTCAAGTCAATGAATAGACCATTCTTTTCTTATCAAAATGGCTTTAATGTTCGCAAAGGGTTGATGCAAGGCGGTGCCTTATTTGATGTAGGGCCCAATTATAAAAACCCTGCTAGTTGGGGATTGGTTGACTTTCACACCCATTTTTGTGAGGTGCAGAACCTTCCTGTTAAGTTATTATTCCAGTCGAGAAATCATGAAAAATACTGTGCAAAATTCAACTTCCTTAAACCTGCAGCAAATGGCTCTGGTGTTTGGTCAGAAGGTGCTGATTCCAGAATTTTTATAAACCTTGAATTAAACCACCGCTCCAAAGATGAACTGGTTGAATTCGAAATTCAATACCAGCCTAGTTTTGCTCCCCAACAACAAGCGTATAAAGTTTACTGGAGTGTTAATGGCACTGAGTTTGCTGTTGATCATGTTTCCGATGGTAGTAAGAAAACATCTCAATTTACTGTTCCCATATCTGTTCTGGTAGACCAACCAGAAGTTGAAATTAAATTATTTTTGCCACACCTCTCAAACCAACGAACCAATTTGAAGTCCCAACGCAATAAAGGTGTGTTTTTAGAGCAGATACATATCAGATAGATGGTTCTCTTGATTAAAACTGAATAAACCTAATGAATAACAGAAAACAAGTTTTTTACAAATCTCTGCTGGCTCTTTTATTGTTGGCTTCAACTTTCTGTATTTATGTACCTCATATTATTTACTTCTCAAACCTAGCTGAATTTGCTGATCCATTCCTCCAATTAATATATCTACCTACAGTTATAGCATTGCTATTTGCACTTGGATCAGCTGCCATGTGTGCCGTATTACCTGAGCGTCTGGCTTCTGTTGTATCAGCATGTTTAATTTCACTCAGTTTAATCGCCTGGGTTCAAGGTGATTTTATTGGTATTGATGTTGGCTTAATTGATGGGTCACAACTAGAATTAAGCACCCATTATTTTGAAACAATAGTCTATGGGTTAATTCTGGCGTCAGCTATTTTAATGCACAAACACATTAACAAGCACCTTCCTATCGTAGTTATGCTTGTACTTTTAGCTCAACTTTCGATTACCTTTTTTCATGTATTATTTCATCAAAAACCTACAGAACATGCTCCAAAAGATGACAATGAATTTGAGTTGTACTCAAAGCAAAAAAATGTCATTTTAATCGTATTGGATACTTTTGGCTCGCAAGTTTTCCAACAAATAATTGACCAGGATCCAAGTTTAACAGACCCATTAAAAGGCTTTGTTTCTTACCCAGACACCATCAGTAATTACCCGGCTACAAAAGGCAGTATGCCCTCAATGCTAACCGGCTCAATGCTTCCTGAAGATAAAACTTATCAACAGTATATACAACATGATGCAGCCAGTTTTGGCTTACCTAAACGAATGGAAAATAATGGCTATCTTTCTAGTTTTATATCCATGCTGCCAACTTTTATTGATATTTATCCACAGAGGTATAGATCGGAGCCTCAGTTGAACCCTAAAGATATACAAAAAGCAAACAGTGCTAAGTTATTAGATTACGCTACTTTAAGGGTGTTACCAGCCTTTCTGAAACACAGTTTTTATGATAGAGGCCAGTGGTTTTTTTCAAAGCAAGTATCAGCCAGACTTAAGGTTCCGACCACGCTGCCTGAAAAAGCTTTCATGATGTTAGAGAACCACATCAACAATTCACGTGTTAATGGCACACAACACAGGTTTAAACTTTTACATTTTGGTTTGCCTCACCCTGAGTTTATTTATGATGAAAACTGCGAAAAGAATAGTTTAAAATCCAATGAATCTGAACAGTACTATATGTACCAACAGTCTGCTTGTACGTTAAAAAAATTAAACCAACTGCTGAATCAATATAAAACTTTAGGAATTTATGATAAATCCATGATCGTGGTCACATCCGACCACGGTGCACGCCTATTAAAAAATATGACGTTTACTGGGTTTCCTTCATTCTTTGAACTGAATGCTTCAGGTGTGCTTTTTATGATTAAAGGTATCAACCAAAAACAGCCATTCAGAACAGTAAATTCGCCGCTGTCATTACTCGAGCTGTATGAAATAATTACAAATGAACTCAAACACGACAGTGCTTATGACAACTTGGTGTCTCAAAAAAGACCGTTTTACTCTTATCGAAACCCACATAAAAGCGCCAAAGGTTATTTACCTGACGCTCCTCTATATGAAGTAAAAAAAGACTATTCAAAGCCTGAAAGCTGGGTTCTTGAAAAATTTATTAATATCAATTGCGAAAAAGAGCCGCTTCCATTAGAGATGACATTTACAACCCAGAAAAGATCAGGGTATTGTTCCAAACATGGTTTTACTCGCCCTGACAGGAAAAACAATGGCACATGGACCAGAAGCATAGATAGCCGAATTTTGTTTAATTTAAGTGATAACTTC
Organism: uncultured Marinicella sp.; assembly: GCA_937942365.1. Classification (GTDB taxonomy): domain Bacteria; phylum Pseudomonadota; class Gammaproteobacteria; order Xanthomonadales; family Marinicellaceae; genus Marinicella. Next base: position 2,477 of record CALDFB010000210.1, read on the forward strand.
ATCACTACTGAAAATTATTTGATGCGATTGACTTTTGGGGCGAACATAAACCACAAGCAAAAACAAATCGATTTAGCTGTGGTTTTGAATGATGAAACCTTAGCAACAACAATAATTGATAATCCAGATTTACAAACTTGGGATATAGCAGTCGAAAAACCTGAAATATTGTTAGACCATATCAATCAAATTCAACTTTTAATGCCTAACATAAAGACTGAACAAGAGTTAAGGTTGGGTGATAACACCAGAAAGCTAGGGATATTCCTAAAAAGTATAGAAATTATTGCTACAGACTAAAGGTTTAGCTGAATACTATTCAAATGAATTTTTATAAATTAAATCGCTTTTGATACGGATGATTGAATTAACATCAAACGAACCACTTAAAACAACTCCTGAATTTAATGCCGTGGCACCAACGTCACTCACTCCTAAGTAATCATTAACAACCATTTCAGTTTTTAAGCTTTGTGGAAAGTTGTTTACCCGTAAAATATTTCCATCATTTGGCGAAGTAATGAACAGATCTTTTGATAAAGAGTCATAGTCTAGTTTTCTTGGGTTAATCACTTCTGATGTCAACAATACTTCTTGAAACTGATTCACTTGCTCCTGTTCCAATAGTATGACTTCGCCATCTCCAGACAGTGTTGCAGCCACATTAAGTAAGTTGGGATCATCAGAAGGATACAGTAAAACTGCAAAAGGGCGACCTCGTCCTTCAGCTATGAATTCATTGGTAAATACAGCATCACCATTATTAATCAGGTATGAAATATCATTGGAAAAAAAATTTGGAACCACCAAATCCAAATCTCCATCTCCATCTACATCTCCAGCCGTCACATCATTGGGAGCGTCATTGGTGTCAATGATTAGATGGTCAACAATACCTGATTCAGTAAACTCAAACCACCGCACGGAATCATCGGTTGCCGAAGTACCAATAACGTCTATTTTTCCATCGTTATTAAGATCTGCAGCTGCCACTGAATTCGCAAATAAAGCATTGTCGTATAAAACTTGCGTCTGAAACTGCCCAGCACCCAAGTTTTCATGCCAATAAAAACGGTTGTCAAAGGATGCTACAGAAACCACATCGAGCCAACCATCTTGATTAAAATCTGCTACCACTAAATCAGCAGCCCCATCAATATTTTCTGCGATTACTTGATGTTGATTATTGGTTCCGTCGTACCATTGTACGCGATCATCTCTGAAGCTTGTAGCAACAACATCTGTCACCCCATCTTGGTTGATATCAGCACTCACTACCTTCGATACTCCATCCGGAAAATCTTGCCAAACCACAGCTTCCTGATTATCCTGCTCAGGCACATAAAACAAATTACGATTTTCAAAAAAAGCTTGGGTTAGAATAAGAGGTCGTGCGCCATTTTCAAAAACAGCAGAATCAAGAGAAACATAACCATCTCTTGAACTGGCCAATAATTGTTTGGTTGAAGGGCCTTGAATCTCATAAGTATAAATTCTACCTTCAAGCCTGGAAATACTGGCCAATTCAAGCCCAGTATCACCATCAAAGTCGGCACAATATACCGCATCGGCACCTGGTAATGCCTCATCAATGACTTGTTGCGAGAATTGATTGTTACCTAGGTTATTAAACACAATGACAGAATTATCATCAGTCACGCCAGCTGCAAATGCTGGAAGCTTTGCATTCTGCAAATCACATTGTGCTAGGTACCTGATTCCTGTTAATTGGTCGCTGATCATGACCTCATTGAATGTGGTGTCTGCGTTGTTACTGAATAAACGTAGACTGTTATCCCCAGAAGATGCCAATAAAATATCATGTTGTTGATCATCATTAAAATCATTAACCAACAGTTTTCTTGGGCTCATTGGCACGTCTGAAAGTATAGTTGTATCAAATCCATTCTGACCGTTTTGCAAATGTAACAACAATAAGTTTTCTTCAAATGAAATACTGACCACATCAGTTAATCCATCATTATTGAAGTCGCCCGCCTGTGCATCTGTAGGTAATAAAACCTTTTCTGCAATAATTTGTTTGCGGTAACCATAAGGCTCTGAATCTGAATCTGCAATCAGGGCTATGATTTCTTGGGTTTCTATGGAAGGAATTAAAAAATCAATTTTTCCATCACTATTGATATCAGCTGTATTAAGTCGGAACGCGCCTAGCACATCTTTACTGATAAACTGTTGATCAAACTCTAAATTGCCTTGATTGATGTATGCCCGCAAATGTCCGTCGTTAATCGATGCAGAAACCACATCCATTAAACCATCTTGATTGATATCAACTGACACAGAGCCAACTATTCCAATTTGAGATGGTCCATGAATATTTTCTACAACCAAGCCATCAATTGCTGTTTGTGCGAAAACCGCAGCTGTGTTTAAAGTCAAAAGTATAAATAAGACTTTCAGTTGGAAATTTTTTTTCATAATAGCAGGTAAAATACCATGAATTTAATTAGTTTTCTGTGAATATTTGGGCCTTTGTTCAAAATGATTTAAATATCAACCAAAAAATCAATGGCTTCTTGCTTTTCATGGGTTACTTTCATATCGGGCAATGATTTTAAAAAAGTTGATCCGTAACCTTTACTGGTGAGTCGGCGATCGCAGATGACCAACACGCCACGGTCTTTTTCACCACGAATCAGACGACCTGCACCTTGTTTCAGGGCAATGATGGCTTTGGGGATTTGTAAATCAAAAAAGGCTTTGCCACCATTTTTATTGATGTGTTCAATTTTGGCTTTTAGCACTGGTTCACTGGGGTGAGCAAAGGGTAATTTATCAATAATGACACAGCTTAAACTGGTACCAGAAACATCAACCCCCTCCCAAAAACTGGCTGCACCCAATAGCAAACCATTTCCCGCTTGACGAAAGTCTTCTAGCATTTGATTCCGATCTCCTTGGCCTTGAACGAATAGCGGCTTATCAATCTTATCTTTAAAGTAATAAGCCGCCATCTGCAGGGAACGGTGTGATGTGAATAAGAAAAACACCCCGCCTTTGGCTTTTTCAACCAATGGTAATACGTATGCAAACATGGCAGGGTTGAATTCAAAATCATTGGGCTCAGGTAACGTTTTTGGCAGTAACATCAAAGCCTGTTTTTGATACTCAAAAGGGCTGTCAAGTAACAAAGTTTCTGCTTCATCAAACCCTGTTTGTTTTTGAAAATGTGCAAAACTGTTATCAACGGTTAATGTGGCAGAGGTTAATACCCAACTGGTTTCAAAAGCAGCCCTGAATTCACGCAGTGGGTCTGCAATTTCAAGTGGCGATTTATGCAAAGCAAAATACTTATCTCTGGCTTCGAACCAATAAATAAAGTTATGTTCACCTTGTTGCATCATGTCTTGTAACAAATCTCCCATGGCCACCAAACGTAAATAACAGTTTTGTAAGCCGGTGCTTTGAACCACCAAAGGTTCTAAAGCCTCAGTCAACAACCCCATTTGATGCAATAACAAGTCAAAAACTCCTATGATGATTGGCGTTTGAAACAATCGTTTGGTACTTTCACGTTCCGGCATTTGACTCATTGATAACAAAGTATCACGAAGCGCACGCTTTAACTGTTCATGTGGTTCACTGATGGTCGCAAAAGCGGCATCCACCTCTCCGGCTTCGGCCAATAAATCATTGAGTATTTCAGTACATTGGCGCGAACTGAAAAGGTGGCTGAAAAAACGACTGGCTATTTCAGGTATTTGATGTGACTCGTCTAATACAATCACATCAGATTTGGGTAATAGTTCACCAAAGCCTCCTTGTTTAATCGCCATATCAGCGAACAGTAAATGGTGGTTAATCACCAATAAATCAGCATCCAGTGCTTTCTTTCTGGCTTTATAAACAAAACAATCATTGTAATGATCGCAGTCTGAGCCCAAACAATTTTCTGGTGTCGAAGTTATATTGAATAACATCATGCGATTTTCAATGAAATCTGTCAGCTCTGCTGTCTCGCCACTTTTGGTCTGGTGAATCCAGTTTTTTAAATGTTTAAAAAGTGGTTTGTTCTCCGGATATCGACTCACAGGCATCAACGCAGATTTATGGTAACGATCAAGGCACAAGTAATTATTTCGACCTTTAAGTAATCGTACTTTGGGCTTAATCGACAAGATATCTAACAACAGCGGAATGTCTTTGATGAACAGTTGATCTTGTAATGTTTTAGTTCCTGTAGATACGATTATTTTTTTACCAGAAACCAAAGCCGGTAACAAATAAGCAAATGTTTTACCAGTCCCAGTGCCAGCTTCGGCAATCAAAACGGTTTGATCTTCAATGACCGCAGCAATTTGTTCAGCCATTTCAATTTGTTGGACTCTGGGTTTAAAAGATGTGATTTTTTCTGCAAACAAACCGCCTGCACCTAACAAATCCTCAATGGACTGCATCAGTATCTTTCAGGCTGTGCGGTTGAACAGCTTTCAATTGACTCCAATGCGCGGGCTTGAACATCAGGTTGATTCAACAATTCTGCTGCCAATGCCTGAGTCCTTCTGGATCTTTCACACAACGAACCTTGATCTGGGCCCTGATTAACAACCAAAGTAGACCAATACATGGCTTCTTTATAATCGCCATCAGTCAAATAGGCTTCCGCTAAATTTTGTTGCACCAATGCGGAGCTTGGGCTGATTGTCAATGCCCTTTTCAAAGTTAAGATTGCCTCAGCCACGCCGCCATCACTGAGTTGTTGATTGGCTTGTTGGATCAAGGTCATGACAGCCGCAGGTACCAAAGGTGTTACCTGAATCAATGATTCATTATCTGCAGCTGGGTTACGTACGATTTCCTCTACATCAGCTTCTTCAACATGGGATTTTCGGTTACTGCAATGACTCAACAACAGAGCCATTAGAATCACAAAACTGACGCGAATAAAGACTTCAGACTGTCTCTTTGTCTCTAAAAACTGTTTGGGTCGATCTCGGTTATTTTGCATAGCGCTTAATCATAGCTTTTGTTGTTAAATTATCAAGTAATAAGCTGATTAAAGTTGGAGAAACTATGGCATTTTGGATGACAATTTAATGTCAACGGCTCTTCATGTAATTTATACTTTCCTTGCTTATAATAATGACGATCAAGAGGCTTTTGTTGAAGAAACTCAAATATTCGCCATCAAAGGTTCTTAAAAAGATGCCCCCACAAAATCAGAGCACCACTGCTACCAGAGTAGTCGGTGGGTTTATTATCGTCTCGACCCACCCAAACAGTGGCCAAGTAATCATGAGTAAACCCTGCATACCAACTGTCTTTACCTTGGTTGGTGGTACCTGTTTTACCGAATAAAGGGTCGGGTAAACCAAAACTCTGGGTGAGTTTTTTGGCAGTCCCTCTTAACGTAACTTGATTCATGGCGGCGTTAATTTCATCAATATGTCTAACAGACAATGAATGACCCATGGTTTGTTTTGAACGACTGAGTATTTGATTATTTTGGTCAGTCACATACCTGATGGCATTGATGTATTGGTTGGCCCCTCGGGATGAAAATATACCAAATAAATGCTGTACTTCAAAAGGTGTTAACTCTATGGCCCCTAAAAATAAGGCTGGGTGTGTATTGCGCTGAACCTGTAAGCCCATTTGTCGCAAAAATTGAATGAATGTAGGCAGTGTGATTTTTTGGCCCAAATCTACGGTGGCTTGATTGCGAGAATATACCAGCGCATCTTCAGCACTGATTGAACCCATGCTTTTGTTATCCCAATTACCCGGTTGCCAGGTTTTTTTATCAGCTGTTTTTAAAGTAATGGGCCTGTCTTCTATAGAGCTGTTCAAATTAAATCCAGGTAATAGCTCTAAACCAGCCAAATAAACCATGGGTTTAATTAATGAGCCAATTTGTCGCTTAGCTAATAAAGCGCGATTGTAATGAGAGTTGGCATTTTTTGAACCTGACACTGCCAGCAATTCACCATTTTTTGCACCACTGACTAGGATGGCACTCTGTGTTTTTGTATCTAGCCAATCACTGGTTTTTCTGGCTGTTTGAGTGGTTTTGAACTGAATGTATGGATCCATTGAAGTAAAAATTCGCAAACCATTACTTTTTAAATCTGGCAGTGAAAACTGTTGCTTAATTTGTGATTTGACCACATCCATATAATCATCAAAGTCTGTTTTTAACTGTCTACTTTTGGACAACCCTAATGAAGCGTTTTTGGCCGTATCATGCTCTGTTTGATTGATAACACCCGTTTCTAACCAACTTTTTAAGACCACATCACGGCGCAACAGTGCACGTTTGGTTTGACGATAAGGGTTATACCATGAAGGGCCTTTCACAACGCCTATCAATAAGGCCTGTTCAGCAACAGACAACCGACCTACGGGTTTAGAAAAATAATATTGAGCCGCCTCTACAATTCCATGAACAGCCACTTTTCCATCTTGCCCCCAATACACTTCATTGAAATAAGACTCTAAAATTTGTGCTTTACTCAATTTTGACTCTAATAAAGTGGCAGCCAAGGCTTCATGAATTTTTCGTAAGAAACTGTTTTGGTTATAGTGTAATTTGTTTTTCACCAGTTGTTGTGTGATGGTGCTGCCTCCTTGGACTACCTCACCAGCCATCAAGTTTTTAATTGCAGCCCTCAAAATACCCAACCAAGATACGCCATGGTGATTTTTAAAGTCGCGATCCTCTACAGCCTGCAATCCTTTGACCATGGTCTCAGGGATCTCAATTAATTTAATTGGTCGGCGATTTTCAAAGTTACTGGTAAAAAAGCGCCCAATGATCGGTGGTTCCAATCGTGCCAGCTGTGGTGACATGGCAGTAATTTTTTGTTGCTCTAATGATAAGCTGATGGTCTGTGGTTTTGTTTGGGTATCAGGAAAATTAAAACCCTTGGTTACTATTAAGAATGTACCATCTTGGTAATTGTATTGACCAATTTTGGGCTGGTATGAAGTGGCTTGATAGCCTAATAAGTCTAATTCAAAACTTAATGCTTCTGGTGACAAACTTTGTCCTTCATACAACTCTAAGGATCGCGCATATACAATCGATGGAATATCCCACTGATCTTGAACTATGGTGTCCGTGACATAGTTGATATAGAAATACCAAGGCGTCAATAGTCCAACAAAAAAACCAGCTACAAAAATCAATGATTTGAGCAAAATTCTTTTCATCGGTTTAGGTGATTTTTTCTTCTTTGCCACTTGAGTATTTGACCGAGTTCACAAAAATAGTTATCGCATGTTAACATGAGATTAAACCTTTGTGCTTACAATGGTGCCTTTCATATTCAACCGAGGAATCATCATGAATCTCAAACAAATTATCAGAACTTCAATCATGACTACAGCAATGCTAAGTGGCACATTGTATGCAGATACCACTCTGACATACAACAATGCCAACGGCCAAGAAAACAGCAAAATGTATTTAAGTGACGGGTGGGCAAAAGTCACCAACAGTGGAGATGTCAATACAGCACTCATTTTTAATGCCCAACAAAACTCATTTACAGTGGTTAACCATCAAGATCAAAGCTATATGGTTTTTGGTGAGAAAGAAATCGCAGCTTTGGGTGACATGTCAGCCATGATAGACCGCATGCTCGAAGAGCAGCTGGCCCAAATGCCTGCTGGCCAACGTGAACAGATGCGAGGCATGATGAAATCAATGATAGAAAAACAAATGCCCAAACAAGCCGCATTACCTACTTATGAAAAATCAGGAAAGTCCTCAAGCTACAATGGCTTCAGTTGTCAAGAGGTCATCCAATCTGTTGA